>JBAQER010000165.1:0-3261 GCA_049286845.1 Bradyrhizobium sp. | reverse complement strand
GAAGCGCCAAAGGCGGCGAAGGACTAGCGCGTCAAGGCGGCTATCGCGACCGTCCGCGGCGATCTCCGGCGGACCACGGGGGAAGGACGGCTACCCGAGTGGAGCCGGCCTCTCCCCGTGCAAGAAGGCCGCAATGGCATCGGCACCGCGTTGCGCCGCGGTGCGGGCCGGATCCCGATGGAACGTCTGCGCGAATCCTTCCTGTTGCGCGGGCAGGAACCTCGCATGGTTCGCGACCGCGTCGGCCAGCATTGGACCAAGGTCGCGCGCCACATCGGTAACCACCGGTCCAAAACGCCAATGCGCGTAATGCATGTCTGTCTCCCAGTCAACGCCGTGAGCATTGAGAAAGACACACGGCCGGGGTTCGATCAGGAATTCGTAGACTTGGCTGCTGACGTCGCCAAGGTAGATGTCGGCGGCTGTGAGGTAGGTCATATCCGCCAGCGCGGCGCTATCCGTGTCGATCAGGATATTCCGGGCGCGGCGGTACTTGTCGGGCAGCGTAGCGCCGTGACGCCAGCGCCGTTTGAAGAGAACGAGGTGGGGCGCGAAGATGAGGTTGTACGATGGGTAGGCGACGAAGAAATCCAGAACGGAACGTCCCATGCGGGCCCACGATCCGATGCGCTGATCGAAGTGCGGATTGTAGACGACGACCGGGTTGTCATTGTCGAAAAAGCGGCGTCGGATCGGATTGAAGGCCCGCACCGCCTCGAACTTCGGCCATCCTGCGATGACGTACTGGCCCGGGCGCAGATAGCCCAGCTTGCTGAACCGGTCGGCATACTTGCGGCCGGGAAGCAGCACGAAGTCGAACAACGCCATGGTGGCGTCGGATGTGCCCTTGCGGTCACCGGCGCCGTGTCGCGTGTGGATAAGCTTGAGCTTCGACAGGTGGTGCGTTGTGCGCAACCGCCGGCAATGCCGTTCCGGCGCAACCAACGCGTCCAGGCCCGCGAAGAAGCCGAGGTTGTCGGCCAGGATACGATTCTTGCGGGCGAACGCAAATTTGGAGATGAGGGGATCGAGCAGGCCGTACCACCACGCCGGGCGCAACCGGAGCAGGATGCAACGATGACCCGGATAGAGATCTCCGATCTTCGCGGCGCTGGCGAGCTCCGCGTCGCTCGACGCGGCGATCGTCACCTCGATTTCGGGATGACGGCGCGACAACTCGAAAGCGTAGGGTGCCGCGTGCGGCACTTGGTGCGTCGCGTAATGATTGAAAAGAAAGCCCACCCGCGTCACGCATCGTTCCTTCCAGCGCCATTCGTCCGTTGCTTCGATCGCGCCCAAAGTTTCGAGCGATCTCCCGAGCCAGTATACACTGCCGGGATTTCGCGAGACTTGCCCAATGTGCGGAATTAGCGGCTTTCTGTCGAACGACCCCGGCGCCCCTGCCGACATCCAGGCGGTTCGGCGCATGAATCACGCTATCCGCCACCGCGGTCCGGACGCCGATGGTGTCTGGCAGCATGGTCCGTGTGCGCTCGGGCATCGCCGCCTCTCGATCATCGATCTTTCACCCGCGGCGAACCAGCCCATGTGCAATGAGGACGGCAGCGTCGCCTTGGTTGCGAACGGAGAGATCTACAACTTCCAGGAGCTCCGGAAAGAGCTTCTGGCCAGGGGGCACACGTTCCGCTCAAACAGCGACAGCGAGGTAATCCTCCATCTATACGAGGAACACGGGCCCGATTGCGTGCGGCGCCTGTCCGGAATGTTTGCTTTTGCGCTTTTCGATACGCACGAGAACCTGCTCCTGCTCGCCCGCGATCGCACCGGAAAAAAGCCTCTCTTCTATCGCCGGCTGAAATACGGCATCGCTTTCGCTTCGGAGGTGCACGCGCTGCTGACAGGATTTCCCGAAGAACCGCCGGAAGTCGATTACGGCGCGATCGACGAATTCCTCACCTTGCAATACGTGCCGTCGCCGCGGTCTGCGTATCTCGACATTGCGAAGCTGCCGGCGGCGCACTATGCCGTTTTTGCGCCGGGCAGCGGCGCCGGCGTCGCGCGCTACTGGAGCAAACCCGGGGCCGGGGCGTTGACCGGATCCGCACGGGATCTCACGCACGAGCTATCGACCTTGCTCGAGAACGCCGTCAAGCGCCGCCTGGTGTCGGACGTCCCGCTCGGGGCGTTCCTCTCCGGAGGCGTCGACAGCTCGATGATCGTGGCGCTCATGGCCACGCAATCCACCGCGCGCGTGAAAACGTTTTCGATCGGCTTCCCCCACGCCGACGACAGCGAACTCCGCCATGCGCGGCAGGTCGCGCAACGCTACAACACCGATCATCACGAAATGATCGTCGATCCGACGATGACGGAGGTGATCGGCCCCGTTGTGCGGCACCATGGCGAGCCGTTCGCCGACAGCTCCGCCATTGCGATGTACTACCTCGCCCGGATGACCAAGGAGCACGTGACGGTGGCGCTTTCCGGCGATGCCGCCGACGAGATCTTCGCGGGCTACAAACGATATCAGACCGCGCGCCTTGGCCATGTCTACGATGCCCTTCCACCCATCGTTCGATCGGTTTACCGCGGCGCATTGGTCGGAGCGCTTTGCTTTGCGGCACCCTCGGCGGCACGCTATGCGATGGCGTTCCCGCGCGGGGAGGCGACCCGGTACCCGTCGCTGGTCGGCCATTTCACGCCGGACGAGAAAGCGAAGTTCTACCTGCCGCCCATGCAAGCCGCCCGTTCGCGCGCCACGATAGAGCGTTTCGAGCGCGTGCTGCGCGAGAGTACGGCAGACTCCGCGATCGGCCGCCTCGCTGACCTCGATTTTCATACCTACCTGACCGACGACATCAACGTCAAAGTTGATATCGCTTCAATGGCGCACGCGCTCGAAGTGCGTTGCCCCTACCTCGACACCGACGTTGTCGAATTCGCCGCCCGGCTTCCGGCCAATATGCTCATGCGCGTGCGCGGCAAATTCCTGCTGCGCCGCGCCGCCGCGGGTCTCGTTCCCGCGCCCATTCTGCGGCGCCGGAAGCGCGGCTTCGCCCTGCCGTTGAAGCGTTGGCTGCGTCAGGATCTGCGGCAGATGACGCACGACCTGCTGCTCGATCGCACCGCACGGGAGCGCGGGCTGTTCGAGCCGACCTACGTTGCAAAGCTGGTTGCGTCGCTCCAGCACGGGTCCATTCAAGTGGACCGGATATGGACGCTGCTCATGCTCGAGCTTTGGTTTCGCGAGTTCATCGACAAACCGCGCTCGTCTTCGCGTCTGCCGCAAGAGGCCTAAGG
>JBAQER010000164.1:0-4680 GCA_049286845.1 Bradyrhizobium sp. | reverse complement strand
CGCTTCGATAATCTCCTGCCGCCGCACCTCCGGCTCCAAACGTCGGCGATGGGCTGCTCGCATGGGCTCACCTACTGACCTTTGGTCATTATGTCCTGACCGCAGGTCATTATCAAGCCGATACGCTCTTGGACCGGTTCGAAGCGGCGGCTATTGGCGTGCCCGGTCGCGGCGATGCCGCCGGTCGTCCCGTCGCAGCGCCGTGTTGGCGCCTGCGTAATACGGATTGATGTTGCACTGGGCCCCGCGGCCGGCGGCCGACATCGCGCATTGGGCCAGCGTATAGTAGGTGCAATCCTCGTAGGCGCCGCCTCCCCAGCCGACGACGTGCATGCAAACCGGAAACGCCGGATCATAGGTCTGTGCCCGGGCTTGCCCTGCGGCCGAAATCGTCCCGATGATCAAAAGCGCTAAGGCCAGGATGCGCATTGGAATCTCCCTCGAGATGACGGCGTCGCATCACCACACGGAAGCAGACCGGCCACGCTGATCCAAGTCAATTCACGTCCAAGTCAATTCACGTTCTCGCGCGAGTAGGCACCGGCGCGACGCGTGCAATTCGGACGTCGTCGCGGCGATGAAATCCGGCCACGTCGGCAAGATCTTCCGGAAAGGCTTCAAGCAAAGTCTGTGGCAGATCGGGCAGGGCAACCGCGACCGGGACCGCGCGTAACGTGTCTCGGGTACCCATGTGTCCGGGCCGGACACTTGTTTATCTGGCGGAGCCGGAGGGATTCGAACCCTCGATAGGGCTTTACAACCCTATAACGGTTTAGCAAACCGCCGCCTTCAGCCACTCGGCCACAGCTCCGTTGAGGCGGATATGCCCGACACCGGGCCGAGCCGCAAGCGACCAATTTCAGGCCGCCGGATTCCAGCCAGTTTCATGACTCCGGGATACCTCAGTTGAGGCACTCCGTTTGTCTGCTCAAGACTGCAAGCCAGGGCGTCGCGGTCGCTAGCTCCGCGGCACAGATTCGGTCAACGCGGCTTTCGGCCTGTTCTAACTCGGTGCGGGGTTTCACCTTCGCCTTCGCGAATGGCGTTGTCGGGCGGCATCCGAAAGCGCCGGGCGGCTCCCGGCGAAAAACCACAAAGCGCATTTCGATCCGGAAAAATATGGGTTTCTGCAATTCCGTGACCGGCGAGATGGAACTCGTTGCTGCGATTATGTGCAGAATCGGGAAGTGCGCGGCGATTTCCTCGATCACCGATGTTGCACGCGGCGATTCCATCGCCGAGGCGATATCTCTCCTGTCTTGTCGTGCTGAAGATCGTTTTGGGGCCAGGAATTAGCCGGTTCGTGCGCTCGATTCGGCGGCGTGCGAGGTGCAGTAACGGCAAACCCGGCCAGCCACGGTGTCCAGGCAACAAACCGGGGGGCAAATGGAACCAGCCAAAAACAGCATTGTAAAACAATTACTTACAGCTGAATCTTGATCACGGTTGCGTGTTATTTGTGCAACACCCATCCAAAAACGGCCTGACTCACCCCGTTCTGAGCGGTTCATTTGTTGCGTGTGCAGAAGTGTTCGGTAATTGTGTCGATGCGACGGAGGGGGGCATCCCGAGGTCGTCCCGTTAGGTGGTTCGCTTAAGTCCCTCGCGTTGATGCGGGAGTGTCCGAAGGCGCGAAGCGACTAAGCGGGTTTTAAGGGACAAGGGAACCAACCTTAGGGTGTTGCACCCGGCGGATCCGGAACCTTCCCTACAGAGCAACTTGGAGGTTAACATGAAGATGGTTAAGAGCCTTATCCTCGGCTCAGCGGCGGGTCTGATCGCCATGAGTGGAGCTCAGGCAGCCGATCTTCCCGTCAAGGCCAAAGCGGTCGAGTACGTGAAGATCTGCTCCCTGTACGGTGCCGGTTTCTACTACATTCCGGGTACCGATACCTGCATCAAGCTGGGTGGTTACCTGCGCGTCGAAACCGTGCTGGGCAGCAACTCCGTCTACGGCGCCGCGACCGGCAACCCCGCTGGCGCGCACACCCGCTATAGCAACTACTACACCGCTCGCTCCCGTGAAGACTTCAACATCGATACGCGCACCGCGACCGAATACGGCGTGGTCCGCACCTACTTCGATGCGACCTTCAGCTGGACCACGGGTGGCTATGTCGGCTCGAACACGACGCCCGCCAGCTCGGCGTATGACGCAGCTCCGGCCGGAACAGCCGGCAGCGGTTCGGTCGCGGGTGGTGCGCTCGGCGTGTACTATGCGTTCATCCAGTTCGCTGGCTTCACGATGGGTAAGGCCGTCTCCCAGTTCAGCGCTCCCTGGGTCAACTATCCCGGCAACAACTTCGACCAGCTGGTCGGCGGCGGCGGCACGGTCACTGGTGTGAACCAGTTCACCTACACCGCCCAGTTCGGCAACGGCGTGTCGGCGGCGATTTCGGCGCAGGACCAGGTGCAGTACTATCAGGCTGGCGTCCTGAACCTGACGGGCGCAACCGCGGCCGGCATGATCGGTGGCGTCAACGGCGTCAGCAACTATGGCGGTTCGCGGTCTCCTGACCTCGTCGGCATGATCCGTGTCGACCAGGCTTGGGGTCTGTTCCAGTTCTCGGTGGCGGCGCATGACAACCATACCGGCTACTACGGTTCCAACGAGACCACTGGTCATCCCGGCGACAAGTGGGGCTTCGCGGTCGCGGGCGCATTGTCGATCAAGAATATCCCGACTGGTCCGGGTGACACGATCAACTTGCAGGCGGTGTATACCGACGGCGCAACCCGCTACAACATCCAGGATCTTTCTCCGGCTAGCTACTCGATCTATGGTAGCACCGGCTTGGTTGGCGCGTACGGGAGCCTCGGCTTTGCCAACGCTCCTGACACCGTCTACACCGGCACTTCGGGGCTTAATGGCTCGAGCCAAGAGACCATCAAGACCTGGGGCTTCCGTGGCGCCTACACCCACAACTGGGATCCCTACTGGAACACCGCGATCTACGGTGCGTATGCTCACGTAGACTACGGTACCAACGGCACTGCGGTCGTCTGCGCGAACGCGGCTGTGTTGCTCGGCCTGGTTGGGACCTGCAACCCGGACTTCAACGTCGCGCAGCTGGGCTTGATCACCCGCTGGACTCCGGTCAAGGGTCTGACCTTCTCGGGCGACCTCACCTGGGTCAATCTCGACCAGAAGTACTCCGGCACGATTGTGGCCCCGCTCAACGCGGCCAAGCCGGCAGCTGTGTACGAGCTGAAGGATCAGAACAGCGTCACCTTGCTGCTCCGCGCTCAGCGCAACTGGTAATACCAGTCTAACGACACTCTAAAAGAACCCCCGGCGGTTACCCGCCGGGGGTTTTTCTTTGCTCAGGATCAAGCAGCGCGGCGGCGCCCGGGATAGGCTTGCACTACGATTCGAAGCGGGACGTTTGCCAGGGCCGCCGTGCTTTCTCCAGGACGACCCATCAGAGAGGTCATTGATGCGCAACTTTTTCCTGGCAGCCGTTGCTGTCGGCACCTTGGCTTCAGTCGGCATGACACCATCGCCGGTACAGGCCCGGGATTATCCGTTCTGCATCAAGGGCGACATTTACGACAGTCCGGTCGGCGATTGCAGCTTCGACACCTATGAGCAGTGTCTGGCGACGGCCTCGGGCCGTCTCGCTTATTGCGACGCCAATCCGTTCTATGCCAACCCGAACCGCGGCTACCCGAAGAAGCCGGGCGTTGCCGACCCGAGGAAGCGCAACAGGCTGTATTGATCAGCTATTGCCCGCATGACGGTCTGGAACCGGGGGCTTACTCGACCGTAGCGCCGCGGTGCAGGTCGGCCTCGATCTGTAGCCGCGTTCCGCCGCCGAACCGCGCGCGATAGACCTGCAAATTCTCCATGATCCGCTGCACGTAATTGCGGGTCTCGGAGAACGGGATTTGTTCGACCCAGTCGATCGCATCGACCTTGGGATCGCGCGGATCGCCGTAGCGCTCGATCCATTTCTTGACGCTGCCGCGGCCGGCATTGTAGGCGGCGAAGGTCATGATGTAGGAGCCGCGGTAATCCTCGAGCAGCCCGCCGAGTTCGGCGGCGCCGAGGGTGGCGTTGTAGGCCGAATCGTTCTTCAGCCGGCCGAGGTCGTAGGTGGCGCCGTGCCGCTTGCAGACATAGCGGGCTGCATCCGGCGTCACCTGCATCAGCCCGTAGGCTTGCGCCGGGGAGACGACGGCCGGATTGAAGGCGCTTTCCTGCCGGGCGATGGCGTAGATGATGCTCCGCTCGACCTCCGGCCCGATCGGCTTGAACGACGGGATTCCGTTCACCGGATAGGCGTAGAAATCAAACGGCAGGCCGCGGTTGAGGGCGGCCTTGCCGAGCAGCAGCATGCCGCGCGCGTCGCCGTTGCGCGACGCCAGTTCGCCGAGCCCCACCAGCGCATCGGGATCGCCGTTTTCGCCCATGTCGGCGAAGATCGGGATCGCGATTTCGCGCTCGTCCAGTGCGTAGAGCAGTTGCACCGCGCGGACGATCTCCAGCCTTTCGATTCCGCGCGACCGGCCGGCCTGGGCGCCGTTCAACTCGATCTGCGGCAATCCCAGTTTGGCGCGCGCCAGCTGGCCGTAGTAGCTGGTCGATTGTTCGGCCGCCCTGGTGTAGGCCGCGCGGGCCTCCTGGGCGCGGCCGGCGGCCTCGGCGGCGCGGCCCTGCCAGTAGCCGGCGCGCGCCAG
>JBAQER010000163.1:0-6214 GCA_049286845.1 Bradyrhizobium sp. | reverse complement strand
CGGGTGGCATCTTCAACATCACCTTCCGGAATGAAGATCACCAAACCTTGCCGCGCGCGCGTGAGAAGTACACGATACGCGTTGGTCAGATAGACCCTGCGATTGTCATCGTTGACGTTCTGCCACTTCGTGCCCGTAAACCGATGAAAGGCCCATTTGCCGTTGACCGATCGGAAATCGGCATCCCAGCAGACGCCGACCCAATCAAGTTCTAACCCCTGGATGTCGAATTCCGTCGCTGGGTCTTCTAAGTAATGCGACGATCGGACATCGTCCTTGCCATTCAAAAACCAATGCGTAGCGTCAATCTTTTCATGAACATTAAGGCCGAGCGGCTTTAGTCGTGAGGCCCCTGATGACGCGACAAATCCCACCCTCTCCGTTCCCCTCGCCTTCTCTCGAAGCCAAGCGCGGGCTGCAGACAAATCGCGAGTTAGTTTAATTGGATATGCCTCCTTGATGTGGTTGTAGAGCTCTCGTGCCGCCTCTGCCTCTCCAGCGACAACCGCGCCGACAAAATCGGAAAGCTTCTCCGCGCGAAATGACCTAATCGAAACAGCCAGGTGCAAATGCTTGTAGATGGTTACGTCGACCTCGCCCAACATGGCTTTGAGATCTTGTCCCCAATGGTAATCACGATGCGCCAACTGCGGAGACGTAAAGACTTTCCAGGTCGAGAATCTCGTTTGCAAGGCTTGGAACCACTCCGTTAACCCTGCCTCACCAGCATTGATCTCCTGACCACCTCCGACCAAACAGATCACCACACACCAATCATCGTGCCGATCCATAACACTGATTAGAAATGCCGGCTCCGACATATCGAAGTCGGCCAGACCCTTCTTACGCGACATGAAGTTAGCAAGATGATCGCGATCCCAGGCCCGTTGCGCCTCATCAAACACGGCGACACGTTCGATCGGGGCTTTGGGATTTGCTAGATTGTCGTCTCGAAAATGCATGATATTTTGAATGAAGCTTTTTACTTTGCGTGCGGCGTCGGCCTTTCGGATCGTGGTCTCCGTCAACTTTGATTGCTCATGCTCGTCCCGCGCAAGGGCTTCCCTAAGAACGTCAACGAGTGGTCCATTGCCCGAGAGAAATACGGCGTGCTCGTCCTCATGAGCACTAGTGCGCTGAGTAACAAGATTGAGCCCTGCTAGCGTCTTGCCAGCACCCGGCACGCCGGTCACAAAGCAGATGGCCTTGTGTTTCTTCGATTTGGCGTCCTCAATGACCTGCGCAATGCATTCCGCAGTTTGGCTGAGGTTGATCGCGCCCGCATCCGAACGGGTGATTTCTGTTACCTTATGACCTTGATAAAGGGCTTGCGCCGCCTCAATGATGGTAGGCGTTGGCTTATAGCCGCTGCTTAGCCAAGCATCGACGTCAATTGCGGCGGCAACTGCTGCTTGGGTCGAAATATCCTTGATTAGCTCTCCCAAGCCAACGCCATTGCTCAGAACAGGCTTAGCGACTTCGTCGTCTGCCCAACTCAGAGAATAAGCGGTATCGGGCGCGCCCGTCGCCACCACGATCGGAACGATCGGTTTATCGTGACTCCCATTGTGAAAATTCTTGAGGTCAAGCGCATAGTCGACCACTTGATCCAGGGCGGCGTTGTCAAATTGCTCTGTTCCGATCTTAAATTCCAAGACAAAAATGACGCCGCCATACAAGATGATATTGTCCGCTCGTTTGCCCATACGCGGGATGGCAAACTCGAATGCTACCCACCCCGCATCCAGGCATGCGGATTCACGCTGCAAAATCGATATCTGGGCAAGCCAGGCATTGCGCTGCAGTGCCTCTAAGGAGAAGGAATTCTGTTTGGCGAGATGTCCGAGGATCGCTTCAGGGGACTGATCGACAAGACCCTTGATCGAGCTAGAATAAAAGGAACTATCCAACGCAATTGCCCCCGTCCGATCTCATGGTTGATCCTATGTCGCCTGAAGAAATCAATCTAGCCGCGATGGCCGAGACCCTTGCAAAATCGCCGGATTACCGAGTCTTGCGCAGGCTTACGCCTCGAACTGAATTCGCTCCATGCGAAGGGCAAGTCACTAAAACCGGCATCTTGCTTGACGTCGAGACGACCGGTCTCGATACGGCTCGCGATGAGGTAATCGAGCTTGCGATGGTGAAGTTTACCTACCTACCCGACGACCGGATAGCGCGGGTTACGGACGTGTTTTCATCGTTCCATGAGCCGCAAAATCCAATACCTGCGGAAATTACCGATCTTACGGGTATCACGGACGAAATGGTCCTTGGACACCGAATTCACCCAGAGGCCGTAGCGGCGTTTGCTGCAGATGCCGGGGTCATCATCGCCCACAACGCCAGCTTCGATCGCAAATTCGCCGAGCGCTATTGGCCGCTGTTCGAGCGGAAGGCATGGGCATGTTCAGCAACAGAGGTGGAATGGCGCAAGCATGGGTTTGACGGATCGCGGCTGGGGTACCTGCTAGCCGGTGTTGGGCTATTCCATCAGGCCCATCGAGCCATTGACGATTGTCACGCCCTCGTCGAAATTTTGGCATCGGACCTTCCGAAGCCAAATCGAACAGCTCTCGCCGTGCTTTTGGCGCGAGCACGGCGCAAGACAATGCGCATTTGGGCCGAACAGTCTCCCTTCGAGTTAAAGGACGAGTTGAAGAAGCGGGGGTATCGTTGGAGCGATGGCGCTGACGGCCGGCCGCGGTCCTGGTACATCGACGTTGACGAGGCAAGCGAAGCAGCTGAAATCGAATTCTTGAGAACTATCATTTACTTGAGAGACGTTGAGCCTCGCGTACAGGCGATGAACGCGATTAATCGGTTTTCAATTCGAGCCTGATCCAAAAGCTCCTGACGACTACCGAGAAAGCCGCAGTTGGTGGGCCGATTTCCATCTCCCGAGAGCCGGACAACACTTTGGTAGCGCCGCTATGACTCGCAACTGTACCACTACTCAATCGGCTCCGTCATAGTCGACCAGGGAAGCCAGCCTTTTCCCATTTCCATTCAATGTCGTCAGCGACGCATCGTGGATCTTTTGTTGGATTAGCCACATCTGTCTTGGAGCCAAAATATTGCTTAAAGTCGATATGCTTTTCTAGATTCACAGGGCGATATGGCGCGATCCTATCAAAAAGCACAACTGGATCGCCCGAAAACCGGCGGTAGACGGACTTGTGCATAGTTGCCTCCGACTCATGCGTCTTCTCATCTTCGGGCAGGGGCCGCATGCCCTTTTTCAACCACCCGCCAGCCTGTTCGTCATGCTGCGGGCCACTTGGGTCGGGCCAAAGCTTCAGAACGCTGCTGTCATGCTTCAGGCCATTAGGTATGATCCCTGCTGCGGCCACCATCCAGCGCAGGGCAATGTCAGAAAGACGGGCTTCGTTTTCTAGATAGCCGCCGCCGATGTCCGCATGAACGCCTGGAAACCAGACCTGTTCGAAGTAAAGGTTCTTGTGGTCATCGCGCTTGTTCAGCTTCTCAGCGGTCGGTTTCCAGCCGACGCGCGCGAAGTCTGCGCGGTTTTCGTCGATTGAAATAGCATGCTTTGCGTAGCCGACGTTCACATTGAGGGTCGTGTCGTAGAATTTGTGCTTACGCCTTGTGAAATGCAGCGTCGCGAGCCGCCTGAAGAAGCCGTAACCGGGCAGAGAGGGCGCGATCTTTACGTAGTTCTTTAGGTAGACCAGCAAGGCGGCTAAAGCCGCTATATAACCCACATCACGCGTGAACTTGCCGGCCCATGGATTAGCTGGTTCGAGCCAGGCTCCTATGAAGTGGAGCCCCACTGGAACCGCAAGAACGGCAGCCACAAGGATCGGGGCCAACCATTTGTTTCCCAAGGCGGCCACGGTGTCGAATACTCCAACAAAGTAGGGAAACACGTTCGCCTGGTCGACACCATCCTTGAGGGTACTGCAGCCATGTTCGGCTCTGAATTTCGTGGCTATCGCATCACGCGTCCGCAACATGAATTGAAGATATCGACCCACCTTCGCGCGATCATAGGACGAGCAGAATTGATACACATCTTTTACCGCATGTTCCGCAAGCTCGCGCGATCCGCGCAGATCAAGACGCAGCGGTGCTCCGCCCGGCAATTGGCGAGGAATTCCGCAGTAAGACATTACGCCAGCAAGCGATCGAACTGTGTATGCGCCACGGCTGAACCCGACCAGGAAAACTCGATCACCCTCCTCGTACAACCGGATAATCGCTGCATAGCAGTCGATGATGTTCGCTGTGATGCCGAGGCCGGTGGCCATGCTCGCAAAGTTGTAGAAGGTGCGAAGCCAACCGACCTTGAAGTGACCACCGTCCGCCGCTGAGCCGAGGCCTGGGTCATAGAAAGCGACCTGCTCGGAGGGATCTACGCGAGTATCGGGACCCACGCGGCAAGCACGATAGAGCTTGTAAACATTCGTGCGAGCCTCATCAAAGTTGATGCCGCCAGCCTGTCCCGTGCCGTCAGAGAAGATGACGATGTTCTTTGGCATTAGTCGACCTCCGTCCAACACCTTTGACATAATCGACTGATTCTCGAACTTTCTCCAAGGGGCGGATCAGCGCGCCGCAGCCATTGAGACGTGGGCGTCCTGTGATCACTTTGGGTCCTTCCTACGAACCTGACGACCGCGGGTGATTCGCATCGCGCGAATCCGGTAGCGCTGAGTCAGAAAACCGAGGTTAACGCGGTTAACACGGTTAACGCCAAGCGGTTAACGGCGGGAGTGGTTGCGGTTTATGCGTCCTACGGATCTTGCTTTTTCTGCCGTCCTAACCCGAAATTTTTGTAGTACTCAGCCAGCTCTTCGGAAGTCATGGTGCATTTCGCAGGTTCCATTTTCCAGGGCTCGCGGTCGAGGCCAAAATTTATGCCGTATTTCTTCTCGAGTTCTTCGCGCGTTGGTCTTGTAACCGTTATCGCTTTGGCGTCACCCTGGTCCGGAGCCGCAAGCTGCTTTCCCCAATTTTCGTAGCGTCGGCGGTTGGCCAGCTCCTGCACGTGTGCATCACATGCAGCTTTCACTTCTGCCACCGTCGGCAACCACTTGAGTTTCCCCGGTAGGCCTGTGACGGGATCACATACGAACGTACCAACCTCGAGCGGATAGCTAGACAGTATCCGAGTGAAAGCCTTTGCGAAGACCTCGGGATCGTCAACTTCAGCGCGGCGGTAGCAGCCTAGGAGGAATTTGGCCAATTTCAACGCTTGCACCGGCGTCGTGATCTTCTGCTCGGGCGATTTGGGCATCGAGAGCCTCCCGAACGGTTTGCCCTCCTGGTGGTCGTTTCCTGACATTTGCAATCTCCGCTTGTGGGGTATTGACCGTGGGCAATGGTTGCCGCACGCGCGCGAAGGCCGTCGCAAACACCTTCTCGAAATAGGCTATGGGCTTTGGGGTTTCTGACTTAGCCGCGACTATCCTGGTTTCTTGGATGATCATGCTGGCCGGCCAGCCGGACGCGATCCAGAGAACTGCGCGCTCACGTAGGTTGTACCAAATTGACGGGACCTGAGACTGATCGCTGACACCCGCAGCGCGCAAGAAAAGCTCGACTATCTCGCTCACATTTTCTGAAACCGGTTCTTCAGCAAGATCGACGGTTTGCGCCCTTCCTCCAACATCACTATCCTTATTATTCTGCTTGTGATGTTTGGTTGTATTCAGCGAATCATCTGACTGCCGCTTACGACTATCGTGCGACTTGCGTGCATTTGCAGAGGCAGAGGTAGATTTTTCAATGACTTTCGCCAATTCGGCGTCGAGACCTTCGTGCCGCCACCCTTCCGAAAAGAGGGACTTTAGAACGGCTGATGATCGCGCCCATTGACGGTTTGTCATGCGACTTACGCGTCGCGCGATTTCATCGCTTTCGGGCGGCCCGCCTTTGATCCAATAGTGGCAAGTGAGGAGCAAGTATCCTCCATGCTCCAACGTGGTTAAATGGGCCGTGCTGGCCAGATAATCGGCTATATAAAACGGCATCCAATACCGTTTCATGGTCGGTGGACCTGAATTCGCGTGCAAGGACAGCCGGTTGCCGCACCTGCGACCTCAAGTGATCGATTGCGGCGGTCTGTACTCGTCCGAGGACGGCCGTCTTGCGGGTTTTTCCGATCTGTAGCTGACTGTCGGTATGGATATCCTTACTGATAGTCGCCGAGTGCGTCGCCTTGAAGTTGTTGAAACTGGTCGGCGTCGGC
>JBAQER010000162.1:0-27823 GCA_049286845.1 Bradyrhizobium sp. | reverse complement strand
GCACTTCACTGTCCTATTCCACCAACAAGTTCGCCTGGTACGGCACGACCAAGCGCTTCGAGACGCTGTCGCAGACCTTCGTGAAGACCGACCTCGGCACCTTCAACGCCCATCACTACCGCTATTCGCCTGACATGAGCACGTTCCTGGTTGAGTGCGATGCCGCGACCTGGCAGCGCTATGGTTTCGCCGACAAGAGCATCGAGCAATCGCAGGCAATCTGCGAGCAGGTCTTCGCCGCCACGCTCGGCGGACACAGACTGGTGTCGAACAAATCGGTGTGGCGCAACTTCCCCTGGATCTGGAACGAACGCTGGTCGTTCAGGAACATGGTGTTGATCGGCGATGCCCTGCATACGGCGCATTTCTCGATCGGATCGGGCACCCGGCTCGCGATCGAGGACGCGATAGCGCTGGTCAAGGCGCTGGAGGCCGAGCGCGATGTGTCCGCGGCGCTCAACCGTTACCAGGCCGACCGCAAGCCGATCGTGCATAAACTGGTGAAGGCGGCGCGGACCAGCGCCGACTGGTACGAAAGATTCCCCGAACACATGAAGCTCGATCTGATGGATTTCGGTTACAGCTACATCACCCGCTCCGGCCGCATCGACGATATCAGGCTGCGCGCGATGTCGCCGGCCTTCATGGCGCGCTACGAGGCGTCGAAGCGGCCGTTGCAGCAGGGTGGGAGCCGGACATGACGCGACCGGATCGCACGCTGGAGATCGCCGACGGCGTACCGCCCGACAGCCCCGGTGCGCGCGAAATCGGCTTTGCGATTCCGCAAACCTACAACGCCAGCCGCATCCTGTTCGACAATCTCGGCAAGGGCCGCGGCGACCGGCCGGCGCTGATCGGCCCGGGCGGATCGCGCAGCTACGCCGAGCTCTGCGCCGAAGCCTGCCGCTGGGGCCACGGCTTCATCTCGCTCGGGCTGAAGCGCGGCGACCGCATCCTGATGTTTCTCGACGATACGCCGGCCTATCCGGCGGCATTCTTCGGCGCGGTGCGCGCCGGCTTCGTGCCGCTGCTGATCAACACGCTGACGCCGCCGGACCTGCTGCAATTCTATCTCGCCGATTCCGGCGCCGCGGTTGCCGTCACCGACGCCGAGTTTGTTGCGCGCTTCGACGCGCAGGCCTGCAAGGATACACGGCTGCGCACGCTGATCGTGGTCAATGGCGCGGCCGGCGATCACGCGGTACCGGACACGATCATCACCGAGCCGTGGCTGCAGGGATTTTCCGCCGAGCTCGCGGAAGCCGGCACCGACCGCAACGAAATGGCGTTCTGGATGTACTCGTCGGGCTCGACCGGGCGGCCCAAGGGCATCGTCCATCTGCAGCACGACATGGCCTACAGCGAGGCCGCGTTCGCGCGCAATGTGCTCAAGCTTGAAGCCAACGACATCTGCTTCTCGGTGCCGAAGATGTTCTTCGCCTACGGCTTCGGCAACTCCATCACCTTCCCGTTTTCGGCCGGCGCGGCGACGCTGCTGCTGCCGGGCCAGCCGAAGCCAGTAACGATCTTTGCCGCGATCGAACGGTTCAAGCCTTCCGTCTTCTTCGGATTGCCGACGCTCTATACGTCGCTGACCAAGGCCGACGGTGCAGCCGATACGGATTTCTCCTCGCTGCGGATGGCGCTATCCGCCGCGGAAGTGCTTTCGGCCGAAGTCTTCAATGGCTGGAAGCGTCTGACCGGCCTCGAGATCGTCGAAGGGCTGGGATCGACGGAAGTGCTGCACATCTATCTCAGCAATCGCCCGGAGAAGAAAAAGCTCGGCGCCGCCGGGTTGCGCGTGCCCGGCTACGAAGTCGCCTTGAAAGACAAGGAAGGCCGCGAGGTCGGCGACAACGAGGAAGGCATCTTGTGGGTGCGCGGCGATTCCAACACGCCGCTGTACTGGAACCGGCCGGACAAGTCGGCCGAGACCATCCGCGACGGCGGGTGGATCTACACCGGCGACCGCTTCGTGCGCGATGCCGACGGCTTCCATTTCTTCCGCGGCCGCGCCGACGACCTCGTCAAGATCTCCGGCCAGTGGGTCTATCCGCTCGAGGTCGAGCTTTGCCTCGCCGAACATCCCGCCGTGCGCGAATGCGCGGTGTTCGCCGCCGAACTGCCTGACCGGCGCATGACCCTGAAGGCGGTGGTGGTCATGAACGACCGCGGCTTCGATGCAGGCAATGCGACGAAGATGCTGCAGGATTTCGTCAAGGCAAGGCTGTTGCCCTACAAATATCCGCGCGAGATCAGCTTCATCGAGGAATTGCCGAAGACCGGCACCGGGAAAATCGACCGGCAGGCCGTGATGCGGATGTAGCCCAAATAAACTCGGTGTCGTCCCCGCGAATGTTTGTTGGTACGATTGATAGCCGCTCCAGCGTCTTTCAACATACGCATCGGTGGCTATGGGTCCCGGCTCGCGCTTCGCTTGGCCGGGACGACGGATAGTTTTTTCTATCCGCCCAGCCCCGTCCCGCCATACAGCCACTGGAGGTGGCCGTAATAATCCTCGGACGTCTTGGCGCCCATGATGGCGTTGCGGATGCGGGCGTGTTCGCCGGCGGGATGATAGATGTGTTCACCGATGGCGCGGGATTGCAGCTGGATCCGCGCGGTGCGCGCGAAGCGCTGCGACAGGTAGTGCTTGAGCGCGGCAGCGTGATCGTCCGGATAGGCATCCAGCATGTGCGACAGACACACCGCGTCCTCCAGCGCCATGCAGGCGCCTTGCGCGAAATATTGCAGCGTCGGGTGCGCGGCGTCGCCGAGCAACACGACGCGGCCGTCGATCCAGCGCTCCATCGGATCGCGGTCGCACAGCACCCAGAGCTTCCAGTTCCTGCCGTGACGGATGATGTTTTGCGCCCGCTGATGCACATGCGCAAAGCCCCGCATCACTTCGTCGTGGGATACGGCCTGGCCTGCGACCGGCGCCGGCGCGTGGTTGTGATAGGTGACGACGAGATTGAACACCTTCCAGCCCGACAGCGGGTAATGCACGATGTGGCACTTCGGCCCCGCCCACAGCGTCGCCGCGTTCCAGCGCAAATCTTCCGGCATCTCTTCGGTCGGAATCACCGAGCGGTAGGTGGAATGACCGGATACCCGCGGCATTCCGTCGGCCGCGACCTGTTTGCGGATGTTGGACCACAGCCCGTCGGCGCCGATCAGCAACGATCCCGTGATGTGTTCGCCGGAGGCCAGCCGCGCCGTCACCGAGGAGCCGTCCTGCTCGTATCCCATCACTTCGCTGGAGACGCGCAGCTCGATCAGCGGGTGATCCTGGCATGCTTTCAGGAATACGCCATGCAGGTCGCCGCGATGCACGACGCCGTAAGGGTTGCCGAACCGGGTGCGGAAGGCTTCGCCGAGATCGATATGGGTGATCTCCTCGGCGGTCAGCGCATCCATCAGCCGCAGCTTGTCGATATAGACCGCCATGCCGCGCGCGGCCTCGCCGACGCCGAGATAATCGAAGGCGTGGAACGCGTTGGGCCCGAGCTGGATGCCGGCGCCGATCTCACCGAGCGCCGAGGCCTTTTCCAGGAGGATCGAGGCAATGCCCTTTTGCGCCAGCCCGAGCGCGGCGGCGAGGCCGCCGATGCCGCCGCCCGCGATCAGGACGGGCCGTTTGCTTACCGTCATCAGCCTGCCTTCCCGAGATGTTCGAGCGCGTCTTCGGCGCGCAACGGCACGCGCGAGGCCTCGTTGCTGAGATCGACCAGTTGCGTCAACAGCGTCAGCAGGGTCTTGCGATCGGCCGGCTTGAGCGGCTGCAGCATCCGCGCCTGCGCCCGATCGACCGACGGCATGATATCGCGCAGCAAGGCCGCGCCTTCCCTGGTCAGATAGAGCAGCTTTATTCGCTTGTCCCCGGGCGACGGCTTGCGCTCGATATGGCCCTTGCTCTCCAGCCGCTCGATCACATTGCCGAGCGTCGAGCGGTCGAACGCGATCACGGCGGACAGCCGCGTGGCGTCGATGCCGGGATGGGTGTGGATCGCGACCAATGCGGCAAATTGCACCGGCGTCAGGTCGTAGGCCCGGCACTCCTCGACGAAGATCGACACCGCGATCTGCTGCATCCGGCGGAACAGATAGCCGGGCGCGTCGTAGACCGCGTCCATCGTCACTGGCGTTGGTTTACTCGGCATCGGGCTGCCTGTCCGGTGCGGCGTCGGTGAACGCCTTCATCGCCTGCGCCGCCGCCTCGGCCCTGAGCAGCCGCGGATAGGCCGAGACGTCGACGCCGAAGCGCCGCGCGTTGAACAGCTGCGGCACCAGGCAGAGATCGGCGATGGTCGGCGTGTCGCCAAAACAGAATGGACCGGGCTCGCTCGCGATCAGGGCTTCGCAAGCGGCAAGGCCCTCGCGGTTGGCCCAGGCCGCCCAGCCCGTCACCTGCTCCTCGGGCAGGCCGAGTTCGCGCAATCGCGCCAGCACTTTCAGGTTCTGCACCGGGTGAATATCGCAGGCCACGGCCTGCGCGAAGGCGCGAACCTTGGCGCGGCGCAGCGGATCTTTCGGCAGCAGCGGGGGCTCGCGGTGGGTTTCGTCCAGCCATTCGATGATGGCGAGCGACTGGGTCAGCACCGCGCCCTTGTCGTCCTGCAGCGCCGGGACCAGCCCTTGCGGGTTGAGGGCGAGAAAGGCGGGGTCGCGCTGTTCGCCCTTGCGCAGGTGGTGGGAGAGCTGATCGGCGCGCAGGCCCTTCAGATTCAACGCGATTCTGACCCGGTAGGACGCGCTGCTGCGGAAATAGCCGTGCAGCTTCATTACGAACCTCCCCCTCAAATCTCTTGTTGGTCGTCGTTACATGATTGACGATAGCCATATTGTAAGTATACTGTCAATCTATTGAAGCAACGATAACCCTCAAGGGAGGCTGGTCATGGAGCCCGTGCTGAAGACGCCGGAACGCGAGGCGTTCTACAAGAAAATCGACGGCGAAAATCTCTCGGCGCTGTGGAACGTGATGGGCGATCTGATCACGCCGGAACCGAAGAGCGCCTGCAGGCCGCATCTGTGGAAATTCGACGCCATCCGCGACTACATGACGGAAGCCGGCAAGCTGATCACCGCCAAGGAAGCCACGCGGCGGGTGCTGGTGCTGGAAAATCCGGGGCTGCGCGGGCAGTCGAAAGTCACGACCTCGCTGTTTGCCGGCGTGCAGATGGTGATCCCCGGCGACATCGCGCCGTCGCACCGGCACAGCCAGTCGGCGCTGCGTTTCGTGCTCGAAGGCCACGGCGCCTATACTTCGGTCGACGGCGAGCGCACCGCGATGGAGCCCGGCGATTTCGTCATCACCCCGGCGATGACCTGGCACGACCATTCCAACGAGACCAGCGATCCGATGTTCTGGCTCGACGGGCTTGACATCCCGATGGTGCAGTTCTTCGACGCGTCCTTTGCGGAAGACTCCAAGGAGGATCAGCAGAAGATCACCCGTCCCCCGAACGACAGCTTCGGCCGCTACGGCCATAACCTGCTGCCGGTCGACGAGAAGCGCAAATCCAAGACCTCGCCGATCTTCAACTATCCCTACGCCCATACGCGCGAGGCGCTGGAACAAGCCAAGGCGCGCAACGAGTGGGACGCCTGCCACGGGCTGAAGCTGAGATTCTCCAATCCCGAGACCGGCGATTTCGCGATGCCGACCATCGGCACCTTCATCCAGCTGTTGCCGAAGGGATTCAAGACCGCGCGCTATCGCTCGACCGACGCCACCGTGTTCGCGGCGATCGAGGGCAAGGGCCGCTCCCGGATCGGCGAGCAGACCTTCGAATGGGGCCCGCGCGATTTGTTCGTGGTACCGAGCTGGCAGTGGGTCACCCACGAAGCCGACGTCGATTCCGTGCTGTTCAGCTTCTCGGATCGCCCGGTGCAGCAGAAGCTGGATTTGTTCCGGGAAGATCGTGGCAACGTGTGAGGGAGTGGACCTCGATCGTTCGTCGTCCCGGCGAACGCCAGGACGACGGTAGACTGGATTGCTTCATCGCGGAGCCTGTCATCGGGCGCGCATCTCGCCATCTTCCTGCGCATATCGGCCGCATTTTAGGTCGCAACTGCCGGCGCGGAGCCATGGCATGCCGCTGGCGTGGATAAGGTTGGGCACCGGAATTATGGGGCAATCCGGGGGCGAATTATTCAGCACTCGTTATGGTAAGTAGCGTACCGATGACGGCAGGCTGGCGACGATTCTTGATGACGTAGCCGTTGAGGAGACCAATGGGTTGTCAGGAAGTTTCGTTCAGCGTCCGCGGGGCACGTCAAGACCTGATTGAGGGCAGTCCTTTGCAAGCATTCCCCGGAATTTCGAGCCGCCATTATTTCGCAATTTTTATATTGGCCTCCGCCAGCTTGTCCTACCAGATACTGGTAACTCGTTTTTTCAGCGTCATGCTGTATTACCATTTTGCATTTGCTGCCATTTCACTTGCCATGCTCGGACTTACGCGCGGAGCGATGGAGGTCTACAACAAACCTGCCCGCTATGCTCTCGAACGGGTGGGAGTGGAATTCGCACGCCACGCATCATGGTTTGCGATTACCGGCGTCGGCGCAATGATTGCCTTCCTGTGCGTGCCGCTCGTGATCCCCGGGGGATACGTACCTGCGGCCCTCGCGGTCGCGACGTTCGCCTTCGTGATGCCTTTTACCGAAAGCGGTGTCTGCATAACGCTTTTGTTGACTCGCCTGCCATACGGCGGCGGATGGCTTTATGCGGCCGACCTTTCAGGGGCGGCGCTCGGATGCCTCGGAGTCATCTTCGTATTGCTCATCGTCGATCCTGTGAGCGCCACGCTATGGATCGGAGCCTTTGCCGCTGGCGCGGGTTGGATAGTGGTGCGGGACAGCGGCGACATCCGCAGCCTGCGCCTGAGCGGCGCCGTCGCACTTACGCTGGCTGCCGCCGCCACTGTGCACACCGGTCTGGCCGTTTCCGGCAAAGACCATCTGGGCGTCTTCTGGGCGAAGGGCTCTCAGCAGATGGGAACGCTGTTCGAGCGCTGGAATACCTACTCACGCGTGAGGGTGACGGCGCTTGGCGAGAGCACTCCGTTCGGCTGGGGCCTCGCCCACACGCCGGAGACGAAGATAGACCAGTACCACCTCGATATCGACGCCGATGCGGCCACGGTCATCACCCAGCACGACGGCGATCTCGGCAAGCTATCCTACTTGAAGGATGACGTCGTCAATGCCGCCTACCTGGTGCAGTCGCCTGACGACGTCGCTGTGGTGGGCGTGGGCGGCGGTCGTGACATTCTTTCCGGGCTCTTCTTCGGCGCCAAGCACATACGTGGAATTGAGATCAACCCCGCGATCTTCGAAGTCCTCACTGACAAATTTGCCGATTTCTCTGGCCATCTCGATCGCCAGCCCGGCGTATCGCTGGTCAATGCCGAAGCCCGCAGCTACATCAACCATTCGCCCGATCGATACGACCTTGTCCAGATTTCGCTGATCGACACCTGGGCTGCAACGGCTGCTGGCGGGCTGACACTCACGGAAAACCGTCTCTACACGGTGGAGGCGTGGGCTGACTTCTACCGGGCGCTGAAGCCTGGCGGGCTATTGTCAGTATCGCGCTGGTACGAGCCGGACCATCACCGCGGTGAGTTTTATCGCCTCGTGGCGATCGCGGCGAGCGCGCTCCAGCGTCAGGGTGTGCCCGCAGCCGTACTGGCAAACCATGTTATCGCACTGAACGTCGACAACATCGTAACGGTGATTACCCGTCCTGACGCCTTCACCAAGGCCCAGTGGCAAGCTGCGCGCACAAGGCTTCTGGCCCAGGACTTCAAGATACTCCTGGGGCCGGATGTCAATTTCGACACCGTCACATCGACGCTGCTGTCCGGCAAGGCCGACGCGGCATTCTTCGCGTCACTGCCGGAAAACATCATTCCTTCAACGGACGACAATCCGTTCTTCTTCTATACGACGCGCTTCGGAAATCTTGCCAACGTGCTCTCATCGGCTCGCACCAATAACAGCGCGGCGATCAGCATGACCCTGCTGCTGCTCCTGGTCGCGCTTTGCGCCTGCGGGTACTACATCGCCATTCCGTTTGTCTGCCTCGCAAAGCGGATGCCGCTGTCGACGCTGACGCCACCCGTGGCGTATTTCTGCGCGATCGGCATGGGCTTCATGCTGATTGAGATATCGCAGATGCAGCGGCTGATGGTCTTCCTTGGACATCCCGTCTACGGACTGGGCGTGGTACTGTTCACGATCCTTCTCTTCAGCGGGATCGGCAGCGCCACGGTCGGTGCCCATGCCCTTCGATCGAGCGCGGTCGTCACCAGGGTTGTCGCCCTCGTGACAACGCTCGTGCTGGCGGGGCTATTGACTCCCTTGTTCACCACATGGGCGCGATCGGAAGCTACCGACATGCGCATTCTGTTGTCCGTAGTACTGCTCGCGCCACCAGCGTTCTGCATGGGGATGATGTTTCCGCTCGGGCTAAGCATCTGGCGCCGTCACGCGGAGCTTCTTCCGTTCTTCTGGAGCGCCAACGGAATTACCTCGATGTTTGCGTCGGTGCTGGGCATGGCCTTGTCGATAGAATTCGGCATCGCGATGACATATGCGCTAGGCACCTGTTTCTATGTCGTCTGCGCATTCATGATCGTCCGGAGCAGCCGGAGCGAACCGCATGGGCGTGTCCGCGGCGAGGCCGCTCAAGGGACTGGAATTGGTGCGCCAGCTAGCGCCAATGCAGCAGCCGTGTCTCCAGCAGGTTGATCAACTTCCCCACCGCGAGCCCGAACAGCGACAGGATGACGACGCCGGCCAACAGCTGATCGGTCTGCATCAGGTTGCCGGCCTGCAGCACGAAGGCGCCGATGCCGAACTGGGCGCCGATCATTTCGGCACTGACCACCAGCAACAGCGCCACCGAAGCCGAGATGCGGAAGCCGGCGAGGATCGACGGCAGCGCGCCGGGCCAGATCACCCGGCGCACGATGGAAGCGAACGGCACATTGAAACTCTGCGCCATCCGAATCAGGTTGCGCGGCACCGCATCGACGCCGCTATAGACCGAGATCGCGGTGGAGAAGAACACCCCTAGCGCAATGGTCGCGACCTTCGGCTCTTCGCCGATGCCGAGCCACAGGATCAACAGCGGCAACAGCGCGATCTTCGGAATCGGAAACAGCGCCGAGATGAAGGTGATGCCGACGCCGCGCGCGACGCTGGAAAGCCCGATCGCGAAGCCGACCAGGACGCCGGCTGCGGTGCCGAGGATCCAGCCGGAGCCGATCCGCATCACCGAGACCGATACATGCTGCCAGAGCGCGCCCGAGATCGCGAGCTTCCAGATCGCCAGCGCAATCGCCGACGGCGGCGGCAGGAACAGCGGATTGACGAGAGACGCGCTGCCGGCGAGTTGCCAGAGCGCCAGCACCAGTACGAGCGCGATCCAGCCGGAATAGCGGCCTGCCTTCGGCGCAAAGCCGGCGCCGCGAAACGCGACCGGCCGCGGCTCGGTATCGAGACCGGTTTGCGGCGGATCTTTTGGCGGCGCGCGCTCAAGCATGCTGGACCTCGCGCTCGGCATCGATCGCCTGTTCGCGGATCTTCGACCACAGCTCGCTCTGCAGCGCCAGCAGCCGTTCGCGGGCGTGGATCTCGCCGCGCTCGCTGCGCGTCATCGGAATGCTGACGACCTCGCGGATGCGGCCGGGCCGCCGCGACAGCACCACGATACGGTCGGCGATCCGGACCGCCTCCTCGAGATTATGCGTGACATAGACCGCGCCCATCGCGCCGTCGGCGAGCAGTCCGACAAAATCTTCCATCAACAGTTCGCGGGTCTGCGAATCCAGCGCCGACAGCGGCTCGTCCATCAAGAGGATGGCAGGTCTCACCGCCAGCGCGCGGGCAATGCCGACGCGCTGGCGCATGCCGCCGGATAGTTGCTTGGGGTAAGTGCCGCGAAAATCCGACAGGCTGGTGCGGCGCAGGGCGTCGTCGACGACAGCGCGGCGCTCGCTCAAGGAAAGGCCGGTATGCAGCAAGGGGAATTCGACATTCTCCTCCACCGTGCACCAGGGCAGCAGCGCAAAATCCTGAAAGACGAAGGTCAGCGGATTGCGGCTGTCCGGCGGCGGCGCGCCGCGCCATTCCGCCGCGCCCGCGCTCGGCTGCAGCAGCCCGCCCAGGATCGACAGCAGCGTGCTCTTGCCGCAGCCGGACGGACCGACGATCGCCACCACCTCGCCCGAGCGCACCGTGAACGACACGTCGTCGAGCACTTCGAGCGCGCCGAAACGATGGCTGATATGGTCGGCGATCAGGTGCATCGGATACTCACTCCCAAATCCTCATCCTGAGGAGCGCGAAGCGCGTCTCGAAGGATGACGGCCACCGGCCGGGCCCATCACCCTTCGAGACGGCCGCGCCGCGGCCTCCTCAGGATGAGGGAGAAAAAGCGGACGACTGTTGAAGGTTCTCCCATCAATCCGCCTTCACATATTCCTTGGCGACGATCGCGTCGACGCCAAATCCCTTGTCGACGAAACCCTGCGCCTGCAGCCATTCGATCTGGTTGGCGACATTGCTGACGTCGAGCTTGCCGTCGGGATCGATATAGGCGCAGTTGCCGACCACCTGCTCGACCGGCAAATTGGTGTATTTGGCGATGATCTCCAGGAGCGGCCTGGTCTTGTCGTGGATCGAGGCCTTGCCGTCCTTGATCGAGGCCAGGATCACGTCGTGATATTCGCGGTCGGCGCGAGCCAGCGCGCCGAGCAGCTTTATCACCAGCGGTTTGTTGGCCAGCGTCTTCGGCGAGGCGAACACCGCGCCCAGCTGCCACGGCGTCTCGTCGCCGACCCAGCCCAGCAGTTTCGCGCCGCCGTCGTCGATCAGCTTGCGCGCGGTCGAGACCGGCAGCAGCGCGGCGTCGACGGTCTCGCCTTTCAGCGCGGCGGCGGCGTTCGACAGCGACTGCAGCGGCAGCACCTTCACATCGGCGAGCTTGAAGCCGTATTTGTCGGCGAGCAGGCCGAGCGAATAGTGAAAGCTCGATCCGGTCTGGGTCACCGCGATGCGTTTGCCGGCGAGATCCTTCGGCGTCTTCAGGCCGCTCGCATAGGCGTTGTTGCTGGCGAAATAGCCGATCAGGGGATAGCCGGCCTTCTCGCGGCTCATGCCGCCTATCACCTTCAGCGTGCCCTTGCCGGCGAGATTGTAGAGGCCCGCGGTAAACGCCGTGATGCCGAAATCGACATCGCCCGAGGTGGTCGCGACCGCGATCGGCTGCGCCGCGTCGAAGAATTTCAGCTCGATATCGAGCCCGGCCTCGTTGAAGTAGCCCTTGTCCTGCGCGATGAATACCGGCGCCGACGACGACAGCCGCAGCACGCCGATCTTCGCCTTCAAAAGCTCGTCCGCCCGCGCGATCCCGCCCGCCGCCAAAGCCATCAGGCCCGCCAATGCGAGCCGCGCTACCATCTTCATCCGGTTTCCTCCGTCTTTATTATAGCCCTTCGGGCACGCGCTGGTCCTGCCCGATAAAGGCGCCCTGTTGCTTCAATTGTTGTTGCAACTTTTCGACCGCAATGTCGCGCGGAATCGTATTGCCGGACAGCGCCAGCGCCGCGGCCGACCCCGCAGCCTCGCCCATCGCAAAGCAGGCGCCGGAGACCCGCGCCGCCGACTGGCCGTCATGGGTCATCGAGGCGCAGCGCCCGGCGATCAAGAGATTGTCGATGCCAGCGGGAACCAGCATGCGATAGGGCAATTCGTTGAAGCCGCGCGATTCCGGAATCGGCGGAAACCTGAACACCACGTCGCCGGCAACATGGGATTCCATCGGCCAGCCGTTGACGCCGATACTGTCGTCGAACGAGGCGCAGCCGAGCACGTCCTCGCCGGACAGCATGTAGCCGCCGATCACGCGGCGGGTTTCGCGGATGCCGAGCTGCGGCGGCAGGTCGACAATGTAGGATTTCTCGAACCCCGGCACCGTGCGCAGGAACTCGAATGCCTGGATCGCCTGCCGGCGACCGTCGATCTCGCCGCGCGTCAAATCGTCGGGCTCCAGCCCGCTGATCGCGCTGCCATCGGCGCGCGAAAGCTGGGTGAAATTCACCCGCCATTCGATTTGCGAACGCTGCGGCCGCACGATCGCGGCCTTGCGCGGAAAATGATGCGTGCCGGCGGCCTCGGCCGCTTCCATCAGCGCCGGAATCGTCCGCCAGGCGTCGCCGGCTTTTTCGGGGTCGATGCCATTGAGGCGGAACATCATCGAGGGATAGAGCATGCTGCCGGCATTATCGCCGACCTCGAACGCAGCACCAGCCCACGCCGCGAGATCGCCGTCGCCGGAGCAGTCGATGAAGATGTCCGCAGCGATCGCCTGACGCCCGGCCTTGGTCTCGACCAAGAGCGCGTTGACGCGCTTGTCGTCATGCATCACCACGCCGGCGCCGAGCGCGTGAAAGAGAATGTCGACCTTGTGGGCAGCCAGCAGATCGTCGGCCGCGATCTTGTAGGCCGCGGTGTCATAGGCCTGCGCCAAAATCTTGCCGAGGATCAGATGCGGCGCATTGAGCCCGCCGAGCCGGTCGATCCGCGCCAGCAGCTCGGAGGCGACGCCCTGCACCACCCGGTGCATCTCGCCAAAGACATTGGCGTGCAGCCCGCAGAAATTGGTGACGCCCGCCGCCGTCCCCATGCCGCCGAGAAAACCGTAGCGCTCGATCAACAGCGTGCGCCGCCCCGCGCGCGCCGCAGCCACGGCGGCGGCGATGCCGGCGGGGCCACCGCCGAGCACAACGACTTCGTATTCGCCGTACAGCGGAATTTGACGGGCGGGTTCGGTGATGGATTTGGAGGGCAAGGCGGATTCCCGGATGGTCGGTGATTATCATGCTCCGGGTGCGGAATTTTAGCCATCTCGTCAAGGCCGCATCACCGGTTGCACTGCGGAGCCAGCTTGTGGAAACTGGCTGCCACATCGTCGACCCCTCCAGCAGGAACCTCCACCCCTATGCGTATCTGCATTTTCGGCGCGGGCGCCGTCGGCAGCCATTTTGCGGTGCGGCTGGCGCTGGCCGGGCACGACGTATCTTGCGTGATGCGCGGGCCGCATCTCGGGGCGGTGAAGGCCAACGGCCTGACGCTTCGGGTCGGCGACGCCGAATTCAAAGCAAAGGTGAACGCCTCCGACGATCCCGCGGCGCTGGGGCCGCAGGATTTTGTCATCTCGACGCTGAAGGCGACCGGGATCAGCGCGCTCGCGACCGGCCTCATGCCGCTGCTGCGCGACGACACCGCCGTGGTGTTTGCCCAGAACGGCATTCCCTGGTGGTACGATATCGGGCTATCGGCCGATCATCCGCCGCCGCCCGATCTCGGCTTTCTCGATCCCCGGGGCAAGCTGCGGTCGGCGGTCGCAAAGGACCGGATCATCGGCGGGGTGATCTTTTCGTCGAACGAGGTCACAGCACCCGGCGTGGTGGCCAATCTCTCGCCCGAGCGCAACATGCTCTTGATCGGCGAATGCGACGACCGCAGCAGCGAGCGCATCGCCCGGCTGCGCGCCGCGCTCGAAGGCGCTTCGATTACGTCGGCGCCGGTGGCGCGGATCCGGGAGACGATCTGGACCAAGCTCCTGACCAACATGTCGATGTCGGTGCTGTGCCTGCTGACTGGACTGACCGCGCGGGGCGTGCGGGACGACCCGGCGTTGCAGGAGGTCATTCCGCGCCTGCTCGAAGAAGCCAACGCCATCGCGCAAAGCTGCTTTCCCGGCGTCATGCGGCTCACGCGAAGCGGTCCCGCCCCCGACCACAAGCCGTCGATCCTGCAGGACTACGAACTCGGCCGCGCCATGGAGATCGACGTGCTGGTGCGCGCGCCGGCGGCGTTCGCCCGCGCCGCTGATCTGCCGACGCCGATGCTCGACCTGATGGCGGCGCTCGCCATCCGCCAGGCGCGCGACAAGGGGCTTTATCAGGGCTGAGCGTCACGTTCGGAAGCTGCTGCCAACAGAATTTCTGACGCGTTTTCTTTACGCGAACCGGCACCCACTTCGCTCGAAAACGCTATAGCCGGTTAAAATCCGTACCTGCGGGAATGCCGCCGCCTCGTGTCGGCCTGATCCGCCGTGCGCCGCGGGCCGATCGCCTCGAATTGCGCCTTCTGCTCGTCGCTCAGCGTTCCGTAGAAATCGTCAAGCGCCGACCGTACCTGCTTGATCGCCTGCAGCATGGTGTCGAGCCGTTTGCCGGCAGCGGCAAGGCGCGCCGGCGGTGTGACCGTGTCCCCGGCGGGGCACGAGGTCTTGAGCATCTCCGCCGCCTTGGCGCCGGCGTCCTGCAGCACGACAAGGCGCGGGCGTTGCGTGTCGGTCGGGCGCAGCCTCGCTTCGATCTCGTCGGTCGGCCATTGCAGCGCGGCAGGCTGCGCGGCGTCGCAGCTCCATACCAGCGACCGGTTGCTCCTTCTTGCGGCGGCTTGCCGCTGCTGGTCCTCGCCGAGGGCGTTGAGCCGCGCCTTCTGCTCGTCGTTGAGCAGGCCATAGAATTTATCCAGCGCCGGCCGCACCATGGCCACCGCCGCGATCATCGCCTCGATCCGCTGCTGCATCGATGCCAGCCGGCTTGGCGCGGTCAGCGCTATTCTGTCGGGACAGGCTGCCTTGATGTTCCGCGCGGCCGTGACCGAAACGCTGGCGAGATCGTCGAGCGCAGCGCGTTGCGTCTCGGTCGGCTCGATCACCTGCTGGATCAGATCGATCGGCAGGCCGGCAATATCGCGGCTGTCGTCGCCGCACATCTGCGCCAGCCGGTCCATCGCGGTGTCGGGGCCGCCGGGCGAGGCCCGTGGCGGCAGATAGAATGCGAGGTCGTCATAGCCGTAGGGCGCAAACAAGCCGGCATAGATGTCGCCGTAACCGTAGCCCCAGAACGGCGCGCCGACGCCGTTGCCCCAGATCGCATAGTCATAGATGTCGAAATAGGCGAACGGCCAGAACAGCGGTCCGACCCATCCGTATCCGCCGTTACCGTGCCGCCACCACCCGCTGCCGCTGCGTCCGTAGTGCCATCCCGCCAGCGCCGCGCTGGCGGCGATCCGGGTGCGCATGCCGGGGCTGTGCAGCGCAGCGGTGTGGCGCATCGAGCGGGCAAGCGCACGGGAACTCGGCGCGCCCGATCTGAAGTTTTGCGCGGCGACGGCGCGATGACCACGGGAATGCGCGCGGCCATAATGCCCGCCGCCATGGCCGCCACCGCGGAAATGCGAGCCGCCGTGACCGCCGCCGTGACCATGACCGCCGCCGTGACCGCCACCGCCCTTCGCCGCGGCATATCCGGCAGCCGACAGCACGGTGACGAGAACGATGGCGGCAAGCCTGATGTTGAATCTCGACATGGCACTGGCCCCGGCGCGCCGCGAACCTGCGGGCTATCCGAAAACGCAGGCTTGACGATATGGTTCCCTCGGCGGCTGTGAAATTCGGGGCAATCGGCAGGCCGGGACAAAGGGCTTAAGGCGCGCTTCTGCCTGCCCGTGACCGGGCCAGGTTGCCTGCCGGCCTGAACGAAGAGAAGATCACCACATCATTACGGCAAACCGGAAAGCACCCGCATGCACGTCAAGGGAAAAGTCTGTGTCGTCACCGGAGGCGCCAGCGGCATCGGCGAGGCGGTGGCCCGCGCCTGGGCCGCGGCCGGTGCGCGCGGCGTCGTGGTCGCCGATCTCAAGAGCTCGCGCGAGCGGCTCGCCAAAGTCGCGGGCGAGATCGACGGCCTCGCCGTGACCTGCGATGTCGGCCAGGAGGAAGACATCAGAGCGCTGATCGCGGCGGCCGAGGACAAGTATGGCCCGGTCGACGTGTTCTTTTCCAATGCCGGCCTGTCTCGCAAGGGACAAGAGAGCGCTGACGACGCCGACTGGGACGTCAGCTGGCGCGTGCATGTCATGAGCCACGTGTTCGCGGCGCGCGCGCTGGTGCCGGGCATGCTCGCGCGGGGCTCCGGCTATCTGCTCAATACGGCTTCCGCGGCGGGCCTGCTGGCGTCGCTGAACTCCATGCCCTACGGCGTGACCAAACATGCCGCGGTGGCGCTGGCCGAGCATCTCGCCATTCAGTATGGCGACCGCGGCATCCGGGTTTCGGTGCTGTGCCCGCAATCGGTGCAGACCGGCATGACGACGCCGGGGCCGAGTGCGGCGCGGGTCGACGGCGTGCTGCAGCCGACCGAGGTGGCGCGCATGGTGATCGAGGCGATGGAGGCCGAACGTTTCTTGATCTTGTCGCACCCGCAGGTACACGAATACATGCAGCGCAAGGCCGCCGACACCGAGCGCTGGCTGACCGGGATGCGGCGGCTGCGCGACAGAATCTATGGCGCCCCAGCAGGCTGATAGCTGATATTTGCTCCTGGATCGAGAAACCGGCGGGAAGGACCGACAGCCTTGAACCTGATTCTATCCGTCATGCTCGGCCTGATCCTCGGCGCTGCTCCCGCCTCGGCGGCGGTGGAGCAATGCCGGTTCATACAGGCGAAGCCCGAACGTGAGGCCTGTTATCAGCGCCAGGAAAAGGAGCTCGCGGCGAAGCGCAAGCCCGCGCCCGCCGCCAGCACCAGGACGATGGAATCGCTGGAGCAGATGCGGCGGGAAGACGATGCCGTTTACAAGAGCCTGCGCGGCATCTGCCGGGGATGCTGAGAGCACCGGATCGCGCGGCTTATTTCTTGAGGCCGCCCCAGTTGCCGGCGCGCTTTTCGGCGAACGAGGCAAGGCCTTCGGAAGCCTCCGCGGTGCGGCGCCGCGCCGAATGCATCCGGACCAGCCGCGCATAGGCCTCGTCGTCCACGGCCATGCCGCCGAACGAGCTTTCCATGGCGAGCGCCTTGGTCTCGGCCATGGCCTCGGGGCCGTTGGCCAGCAACTGCTCGACGACTTTCGCGCCCGCGGCTTCCAGATCGTTGAGCGGCACCACTTCGTGCACGAGACCGATGCGGCGCGCGTCCTCGGCGCCAAAGCGCTCGCCGGTCAGCGCATAGCGGCGAACCTGGCGGACGCCGATGGCGTCGCACAGTTGCGGGATGATGATCGCGGCCGTCAGCCCCCAGCGCACTTCGGTGACCGAGAACAGCGCATTGTCGGCGGCGATCACCACGTCGCAGGCGGAGATCACGCCGGTGCCGCCGCCGAAGCAGCCGCCCTGCACCAGCGCCACGGTCGGGATCGGCAACAGGTTCAGCCGCTGCACCGCCTCGAACGTGGCTTGCGACACCGCTTCATTCTCGGCAGGCGACTTCGGCCGCACGCCGTTGATCCATTTCAGGTCGGCGCCGGCCTGAAAATGCTTGCCGTTGCCCTTCAGGACCACGACGCGAAGCGAAGGCTGCTTGCCGAGATCGGCCATCGCCGCGAGCACGCCGTTGATCAGGCCGGCGTCATAGGCGTTGTTTACCTCCGGCCGGTTCAGCGTGACCGTGGCGACGCCGCGTTGATCGAGGTCCCACAGGACCGGATTGGCAGGCATGGCAATTCCCTTCGTTGGATGTTTGCGACTGTCATGAGGGCAATACGCCGGGATCGCCGGCAGCGCCAGATCACTTCGCCTCGGTGCCGGCGATGCGGCTGAGCGAGCCCGCGATGAATTCGTGCACGCCGCTCATCTCTCCACCGGACCCTTGCGTGCCCGCCATCCCGCCATGCCGGCCGGATAATGCTGCGCGTCCTGCCTCCCGGCAGCGATCATTCGCTTCATGGCAGCCGCGGATCGCGCCCCGGACCGACAGATCAGCACGACGCGCTCGCCGCGCGGCACGCGAGCAGGATCGAATTGCGAGAGTGGATGATTGACCGCGCCGGGAATGTGCCCGCCGGCATATTCGTGCGCCTCACGCACATCCACGACAGTGCACGCTCCGCTTCGATGCGCTTGCAAGAGTTCTTCGTGCGTAATGGCCGGAGTGCTGGAGGTAGCCATAAACTTGCGCAAGAATTGAGACAGCATCGAACGAGCCTTTCCCTTGTCACGAGACCTGACCCCTCCTGGCGGCCTCGAACTGCGTCAGCGACGCGTGATATATTCGAGTTCTCTAATATATGTCAGTAACGAAGGCGGATCAATGGCCCGCCCGGACATGGCCCGGCCCGGAATTCGCAATCGGGAGCCGCGGCTGCGAACGTTGACCCCGCCTTTCCGGTCGCCAAAGGTCAATGGCGTGGATCACTGCGACTGCTTTCGCCAACGATCTCTTCTTGATGAGCGTTAAAAATCTTCGCAGTCAGGGCACCATTCGATCGCGAATTCAGGACACCGCTTCGCCAGCCCCGATCGCGCCGATCCAGCCCGCGAACGCATCGAGAATTTCGTTCAGAACCTCGCGGTCGTTGCGGCCCGAGCGCACCGGCACGTGGAAGGAATGATCGGCCGCTTCGACGAGATGCAGCGTGGCCTTTCGCCCGAGTTTCCTGACGACCGGCTCGATCAGCTTCGTCTCGGCGAGCTTGTCGCTTGTGCCCTGCAGGAACAACATCGGAATCTCGATATCGGCGAGGTGTTTGGCGCGATCGTCGGACGGCTTGCCCGCCGGATGCAGCGGAAAGCCGAAAAACGCCAGTCCAACCACGCCATCGAGCGGCGCTATCGCCTGCGCCTGCGAGGTCATGCGGCCGCCGAAGGATTTGCCGCCCGCGATCAGGCGCAGCCCGGGGCAGCATCGCGCGGCTTCCGCCACCGCGGCGCGCACGGCGGCGTGCGCGATATCAGGCGGGTCGGGCCGCTTGCTGCCCTTCTCCATATAGGGAAACTGATAGCGCAGGCTCGCCACGCCGCGTTCGGCGAGGCCCTGGGCTGCAGCCTCCATGAAGGAATGCGTCATCCCCGCCCCCGCCCCATGGGCCAAGACAAAACACGCGCGCGCTTTGGCGGGGCGGATCACCAGCGCGGAAACCGAACCCGCGTTCCCGACCGCGATCTCGAGCTGCTGCGGGCCGGCGGCGTTCATCCGGTGTAAAACCCGATCAGCATGTGGCAAAGATTTGGCGATCCCGGCATGACTCGAACATGCGACCTACGGTTTAGGAAACCGTCGCTCTATCCGGCTGAGCTACGGGACCGGATTGTAATATCAACCACTTACAGCGATGCGCCTTTTTCTTTGACATCTCTTTGGCATCGAACGTCTTTTATACGATGGTGAGCTGCGGTTCTCAAGGGACGATCAGTATCGGCATGTGCTCTCGCATCGCGTAGTATTCGGTCCAATAATCCGGGTTACTTTCCACACGGTTCACCTGATAACGCTCGACGTGCTTGTAGATTTCCTCGCGACCGACTTCGATCGCTTGGTCCAAGATCGACGCCAGCCATTCACGGTCGGCAACGCCATTGCGTTCGGCGATACCCTGCATCGCCAGGCGTCCGAGCTCAGCTCTCGTCATGCTGTCCTCCTCGCTCTGTTTGTCTGTGGCTCGTTCGGCATGTGGAAGATCAACGCCACGCGTCGAGAACCGTAGCTCGGGCATTTGAGTCTAGCCGCGAGGTCGGAGATCGGAAAGGGACCGCCGCGGGTCCAGATGAGCGTCTTGAGGTCCAGATCGTAGCTGTACACGCATGGCCGGACCGACTTCATGCCGTCGCGCTTCCCCCAGGCGCACCGCGCCGTGATGCGCCAGCCGAGTTGCCACGCCTCGCCTATCGTTTCGACAGCCATTAAGAACAAAAGCCGAACACTGAGAGACGAGTCAACGGCGTCCGGGTCTATCTAGTCTGAAAATATTTCGACCTCACTGCCTGGATCTGCCCAATATCTAGGTAATAATACCTACTCCAAGGAATTTAATCGCAAAAACACCGGCGGAGGTACTAGCGCGCGCGTAGCACAGAACGTGCCAGTTTTTGCTGGACTCCTCGTTAAGGAGTCCTTAACCATATTGGAGTCCGCTTGTCATGCCGATGTTGCAATCTGGCCCCGACGAGACTACATTCCGATTCTGATGGCAAGCGTTCGGGACATGTTGGAGGCGCGTAAAAAGGAGATCGGTTCCAAGCTGGAGCCGCTCTTCGCGGAAATGCTCGGTCTGCGAAAGAAACTGGTTGAGCTCGATGGCACGATCTCGGTTCTCAAGAATGAGTTCAGGCAGATCGAGGCGCTGCTAAAGAAGCTGGACGAAGACGACGCGAAGAAGAGGCCGATCACGATCATGGAGGCTGTGCTGGAAATAATGCGCGACAAGCCGAACGGCATGACCGCGCAACAGATCCTGGCAGAGCTGAATGAGAAATACTTCGACGGAAATATCGCGCGGCACAGTCTCTCGCCGCAGCTCTCGCGGCTTAAAGACCGCGACAAGAAGTTGGAATTGCGTGGCAACGTTTGGTTTCGTCTGCCTGACGAACCGTCGCTGTTCACGCCAAAAAAATAAGGCCCCGGATTTCCCGAGGCCTCACCTGGTTGGGTGCATACCGGCGATGACTGACGCCAGAGCGGAGATTGGTAGGCAAGCTATGAGTTTCGATCCGTGTCTCGGCGGGTGCATTGGGGTGTCGGCCCCTCTGTACATTCCGAGATTAATAATAGCGTGACTACCGGATAGGGCGTCTTCGGGCGCCCCTTCTGGCTTCTATACATATTGTGTTCGCGAGCTGTGTCAACGGCGATTCCACTCGGGATTCCAAAGTCATACCTGAGACTCGTCGGCGACATACCGAGTGGAGAAGCAAATGTTCTGGGCTAAACGGCGGTTTGAGTGGGCCGATTACGCGCCCTACCAAGACCGCATTGAGAAGTTGCTGATGTCGAACGCGGCGCACTACCGCGAGTTCATGATGTTCTCGGTAGAGCAAAAGGTCGGACTGTCTGACGTGTACGTCGGCGTACCGGCGCAGGCGTTCCTTGCTGTGTTCGACGGCTTCGAGCCGGTTGCCGAGCAGGATCTGCCGAAGGTGGTGGGACTCGCTGCTGGTGGCGGATGCGAACGCGTTCAAAGAGCGGTTCGAGTTCAAGCACAACAAGAAGCGGTGACGTTATGAGTGATGACAGGATGACGATCGAAGGCGAGATGGCGAAGCCGTTCCGCGTGTACACGACCGACATCGACGACAAGCCGTTCGAGGTCGATGGCGAGTACGACACCATCGCAGAAGTTCGGTCGCACAAATGGCGGCTCGATAAGTGCTACAAAATCCAGACTCCCGGCCGCAAATTTCTGACGCGGCACGAATTTGAGGCGTGGGCTAAAACGCAGACCTGATGGATGATAAAACCGGTGACTGTTGTATCTGCGGCGCAAACGGGAAGCTCTCTTTCGAGCACATCCCGCCTCAAGCTGCGTTCAACGATCGCCGCGTGTTCGAGGCGAATATCAACAGCCTCTTGAACGGCAAATGGTCGCCGGGCGAGCGCATCGAAGAAGGCAAGTATAAGCAGCGCGGCGCCGGCCGATATTCACTGTGCGGCAAGTGCAACAGCGACACCGGCGGCTGGTATGGCTCCGCGTATGTCGATGTCGCCAGAAACGCGATGTATCGCCTTCACCATTCACAAGGCAACATGGCCGGGCTCGCCTACCCGTACGGAATGTTCCCGCTTCGCTTCCTGAAACAAATCTCGGCAATGTTCTTTTCTGCATGCGGCCCGGCACTGCAGGAGCGAAATCCCGACCTTGTTCGGTTCGTTCTGAACCGGGAAGAGCGACGGCTGCCGCCGCAAATCCGGTTCTACGCGTACCTGCACCATCCCGACTCGACCTGTATAAGGCAGTCCGGCATTACCGGCATGATGCGCGGGTCGCAGCAGTTTCTTTTTTCGGAGATCGCGTTCCCGCCGTTCGGTTTGATCATGAGCATCGACAGTCCGCCGGTGCATGCCGACCTGTGCGACATCACGGACCTCAATCGATTCAACTATCGGCAATGGGATGTCGTGTACCTGAAGCTGCCGGTCTTTCCGGTGACAACGTGGTTCCCCGGCGACTTCCGCACCGTTGAAGGCGTCCTGAAAGACCAAGCGGAAAATCGAAAAGTGGGAAGCATGTTTCTGGACCCGCAGGTCCCAACCATCAAATGAAAAGGCCTCTCCTTTCGGAGAGGCCCCGTCATTAGAAGAGCCTAGACAGTAAGGCTACAATCGAAGCGAAGTGCAAATTGCACCCGAAGCCAAGACGGTATGTCTTACCGTTAGGCTCGCTGGCTTCGAGAGTGAGCAACACAGTCATGTGTTTCTCCATCCCATTTAGTCCCGAGGACCCTTACGGTACGTGCCATCGCGGGGACTTGGGAGCTAATTACCAGAGGCAACGCGGCATCGCCAGCCCTCCGGCACGCTGGAGGGCTGGCGAAGGCTGCGCCTGCGGCGGCCAGCGCCCCCCGCCGCCGTCCGGAACTTTACGCCTTGATATTGTTCTCGCGCACCACCTGGCCCCAGATGCTGACCTGTTTGGCGAAGAATGTGCCGAAGTCCTTGGCGTCGGCCAGCACCAGGGTCATCTGCTGCGTCTCGCGCAGCTGCGACGCCACGGCCGGCTCGCTCAAAATCTCCCGGACCGATTTCGCCATGCTCGCGATGACATCCGGCGGTGTGCCTTTGGGAGCGAAAATGCCCCACCAGGCCAGCGTCTCGAAATCGGGGAAGCCTGCCTCGATCGCCGTCTGCGTGTCCTTGAGCACCGGCAGCCGCTCGCGCCCCAACTGCAGGATGGGACGAAGGTTGGGCCCGAGCTGGGCCGTCACCAGCGCCGCCGATCCCGCGATCAGATCGACATGTCCGCCGAGCACGTCATTCATGGCCGGACCGCCGCCGCGGTAGGGCACATGCGTGATCTCCACGCCCGCCTTCTTGGCCAGCAGCGTCATGGCCAGATGGCCGAGGGTGCCGATTCCGACCGAGGCGTATTTGACCGAGCCGGGCTTTTCCTTCGAAGCCGCAACGACGTCGGCAAAGGTTTTGAACGGCCGGCTGGCGTTCGCCGCGATGACATAAGGGGCCGTGCCGACGAGAAAGACCGGCACCAGATCCTGTTCGACGTCGAGCGCCGGCTTTTCAAGAATGGCGGGAATGACCGCGTGCGAGTCGAAGGTCACGAGAAACGACGTGCCATCCGGCGGGCTCTTGGCGACCTGCGCGGCGCCGAGCGAACCGGCCGCACCGGACTTGTTCTCCACCAGCACGGTACGGCCAAGCCTGGTTTGCAGGTGGGACTGCAGCAGCCGGGCCAGGGCGTCCGTGGAGCCTCCGGGTGGAAATGGCACCACAAGCGTCATTATCTTCGAAGACTGCGCCAGCGCCGGCGCGACCGCGAAAGCGGCCGACGTCGCCAGCATGGTACGTCTGGTGATCCTCTTCATTGCTCTCCCCCCGATTGTTGCTGCGTTTTTTGCGCTTGTTTGCAGGTTTATTGATTCCCGAAGCCCGATCCGGGCTTTCTGTATTCCGGCCGCGGCGGACTGAAGATATCGAGCACGCGCGCCCCCTCCGGCCCGGCGCGCATGGTATGCGGCACGTTGCCCGGTGTGCGCCAGAAATCGCCCTTCTTCACCGCAATCTCCTCATCCCCTTGCACCCGGATGGCCGAGCCGTCCAGCAACACGCCCCATTGCTCTTCGGGGTGATGATGCAGGGTCCCTTGCGAGTGCGGCGCCAGCGTCACCACCGACAGCATGGCCTGCTCGCCGGCGAAAATGCGCGTGGTGAGGCCCGGCGCGAGATCGCGAAACAAGCCGTCATGCGGATTATCCAGATTGTGAAACTCGTCCTTTTGACTCATCGTTGCTTCCTTCAATGCCGGCTGCGTATCGATCAGGATTTTGCGTAAGAGCCCTGGTAACGGCCCTCGCGGATCGAGACGATGGTTTCCTCTTCGCGCGCGATCTGGGCGCGGACCGCCTCGAGCAAGGTCGATGCGATCGAGGCGGGAAAGGACACCACGCCGTCCTCGTCGCCGACCACGATGTCGCCGGGCGATATCACCGAGCCGCCGATCGAGACCGGCACGTTGATTTCGCCCGGACCGCTCTTGTAGGGGCCGCGGTGAATGACCGCGCGGGCAAAGCATGGAAAGTCGGACGCGGCGAAGGCGGTGACGTCGCGGATGGCGCCATCGATCACATAGCCCGCCGCGCCGCGATACTCGGCGATGTTCTTCATGATCTCGCCGACCAGCGCCCTGGTCTCGTCGCCGCCGCCATCGACAACGATCACGTCGCCCGCCCCGACCAGTTCGAGCGCACGGTGGATGGCAAGATTGTCTCCCGGCCGCGTGCGCACGGTGAACGCAGCTCCCACCAACCTGCCGCTGCGATGGAACGGCCGCAGCCCCACAGCGCCCGGCAGCCGGGCAAGGTTATCGCTGATCACGGATGTCGGCGCGTTCCTGAACGCCTCGATCAGATCAGGCGCAGGCTTTGGCACGCTCATCATGGCCGTGGCGACGCTCATGCAGACTGCTCCCCTTTACAATTTCGGCCCGCGTTCAACCGCGCGCTCATTCGCCGGGACGGCTGAAGCATCGTCTTCTTTTGCATCCCGCCCCGGCGCAACATCTGCAGCCTGTACCGTGGAGAGGTCAAGTTGCGCGCCGAGCCTGTTTTTCAATACCTGATATTCAAGAAACCGTCGCTCGATCCGGCTGGGGTGCTGGACCGGAGTCCGGGGCGCGAATTCACCGAAACCAGCAATAAAACGCTCGATTTTCGGGTGTCCCACCCGCCGTCCGACACGCGATCTTAACCGCAAATACATTGTCAGGCTGTATTTCTACGGTGAACCATCGTTCGCTCGGGCGCTGATCGGATGCAGCTTGCCCGGCGGATTTTGCTGCGGCGCTTCCAACGAGGCAGACACTCATGCGGGCAGAGCAGCCCAAGGCAGACCACGCGGCTGGCGCAGGCACGGCCCCGGGCGATTCATTTCAGCTGTTGTTCGATGCCAACCCGGTTCCGATGTGGATCTGGGACCACGAAACCTATCGTTTTCTCGCCGTTAACGACACCGCCGTCGCGCATTACGGCTACAGCCGCGAGAAGTTCCTGAGCATGCGGTTGTTCGAACTGAAACCGCCCGAGGATCACGGCGAGATCCGGGAAATCGCACAGGGCGGCAACGGCTATCGGGTAGGCCGGGTTACCCGGCACATCAGGGCCGATGGTGGCCTGATTGATGTGGCGATCTATGGCCGATCGCTCGACTACAGAGGCCGGCCAGCATCGCTGGTGGCCGTTGTCGATGTTACCGCACGCAAGCGCGCCGAGGACGAAGTCCGCAGCACGCGAGAGTTCCTGAGCGTCGTGATTGAAAATGTCCCGGTGTCCATCGCCGTGAAGAACGCGGCCGATCTTCGTTATGTGCTCGTCAACCGCGCCGCGGAGGAATATCTCGGCCTTTCGCGCGGGGAGATCGTCGGCAAGACCGCTCATGACCTCTTTCCGGGTTCGACTGCGGATGGCGTGGTCGCGCGCGACCGTGATCAACTCGAGACCGAGGGCTGCGGCACCCTGGAAGAACATGAGATCGAAACCCCGCGCAACGGCATTCGAGCTGCCAACAGCAAGCGGCTGACGATCCGGGGCGTCGACGGGCAGGCCCAGTACCTGCTGGTCATGACCGAAGACGTCACCGAAAAACACAAGGCGGAAGCCCGGATCAAGCACCTGGCTCACCACGACCCCCTGACCAACCTTCCCAACCGGGCGAGTTTCAACGCGCACCTTGCCGAGGCCATCGATCGCGCCGACGCCTCCGGCGGAAGCTTTGCCGCCCTGTGCATCGATCTCGACCGATTCAAGGAGATCAACGACGTCTTCGGCCATTCCGTCGGCGATGCGCTACTGTGCCAGGTCGCCGCTCGGATGAGGGAAGTCGCCGGCAGCGCGTTCATTGCCCGCCTCGGCGGCGATGAATTCACGATCATTCTCCAGGGCAGCGACCAGCCGGAAGCCGCCGCCATTTTGGCCGAGCGCCTGCGCGAAGCCATGTCGCCCGAATTCGAAATCGAAGGGCAGCGGCTGCGCGCCGGCCTGAGCATCGGAATTGCCGTCTATCCGAGCGACGGTACCACCGCCGCGACCCTGCTTTGCAATGCAGACGCCGCGCTTTATCGATCGAAGGAAGACGGCCGGGGCACCATCCGCTTCTTCGAACCCGAGATGGACAAGCGGCTGCGGGAACGCCACGCCATTCAGCAGGACCTGCAATCGGCGATCGCACGCGGCGAACTCGAATTGTATTATCAGCCGCAAGCAACGATCGGGGGAGGCATCATCGGCTTCGAAGCGTTGCTGCGCTGGCATCATCCCAGCCGCGGCTTGATTCCGCCAATGACTTTCATTCCGATTGCCGAGGAGAGCGGGCTGATCGTCCGGATCGGCGAATGGGTGCTGCGCGAGGCATGCCGTGAAGCGGCGACGTGGCCGATTCCTCTTCAGGTCGCGGTAAATCTCTCGCCGGTGCAGTTCCGGCATGGCGATCTGCAGACCCTCGTGCACACCGTGCTCTTGGAGACCGGGCTCGCGGCCAGCCGGCTCGAACTCGAGATCACCGAAGGCGTCTTGATCGCGGATTTCGGGCGCGCGGTTTCCGTGCTTCGCCGGCTCAAGGCGCTTGGCGTGAGGATCGCGATGGACGACTTCGGAACCGGCTATTCCTCGTTGTCCTATCTGCAGGCCTTCCCCTTCGACAAGATCAAGATCGACCAGTCCTTCATTTCCAATCTGGAGCATAATCATCAGTCCGCGGCCATCGTGCGCGCCGTGGTGAGCCTTGCGCACGGCCTCGGTCTCCCGGTCATCGCGGAAGGCGTCGAAAGCTCCGCTCAGCTGGAATTCCTGACGCGCGAAACGGTCGACGAAGTCCAAGGATACCTGCTGGGCCGCCCCTTTCCCATCAAGCATTATGCCGGACTGATCGGCCATCAGCCCGATGCCGCAATCATGGCGGGCCGCACCGGCTGAGGCACAGCGCTCGGTCGTTGAATATCCTCGATAATTCCAGCGAGACGCGAGGGCGCGTGTCCCTTTGGTCACAGGGTCCGGCGAAGCTTGCGCGCGCCGCCGGAAAAATGCCCGGTTCCGGGGTGACAAGGCGGCCGATAATGGCGACAATTGGTGTAAGTTGTGTCGAGCGAATCTTCTCTTGAAAATCGTGCGTTGGGAAAATCGTCCGTGATGCCGTCACGCACATCCGTGCTGCTGATCGCCGCGACCGCTGCATGCGTCGCGCTGGCGCCTTCGCGCGCGCGGGCGCAGTGGTGGAGCAGCAAACCGGCCGATTTCGAGGACTGCGCCGACAGGGCCGAGAAGGCGCCGAGCAAGGAAGAGAAGGCCGCCAAGCTCGCCGAGTGCCATTCCAAATTCGCCGGCCGGCGCAAACCCGGCGGCGGCTACACCTATTTCGATTTCATGCAGAACCGGCACTTCGACATCGCAGGACCCAACCCGACGCCGGAAGAACAGAAGAAGATCGACGAGCAATATATCGTCTATCTCGACCAGGAGCGGCGCAGCACCATCGCCGCCGCGTTCACCGCCAAGCAGCAGCAACAGTTGCAGCAGGCCTCGCTGAGGACCGAAACCGGAAAGGTTCCGGTGCCGCGCCAGAGTCCCGCCAAGCAGCAGGCATCGACGGGTGAGGTGAGGTCTGGCGATCCGAGATCGCGGACGAGGGCCGCCCATTGCGCCAAGGGCTCGTTCTCCTGCGAATGGCCGCGGCTGTCGGAAGGCATCAAGGACATCAAGAAGCTGTTCAGCTCGTCACCGAACAAGGCCAAGCGCAGCTGACATCCCGTCGTCCCTGCGAACGCAGGGACGACAACACCGCCATCCGTAATAACC
>JBAQER010000161.1:0-7639 GCA_049286845.1 Bradyrhizobium sp. | reverse complement strand
GCCCAAGCCCAAGGCTTTCGAGCCAGTCCGCAATCTGCTGATGCGCTGTCAACTTCAACATCCACTCGCGGCCGCATGCCACGCATCTGAAAAGCCGCTATTTTCAACCAGAGTTTGGCCGTCAGTGCATCCTCACCTTTGGGATGCGCTGTGCCAGAACGAATGCTGACAAAGCATTCCGCCGTCGAACAACTTTTGCGCTTCCGGGTTGCAGGAAGTTTCGAAATGCACCGTACCGAGCGCCTTGTCGTCCGCTTGCCCGAACGCGGGTGGAACAACTGAAAGGCCCGCTCCGGCCAGGACCGCGATGGCGAATGCCGTCTCTTTCATGATTCAGCTCCTGCCAGCTGGATTTCGAACGGACCGTCCAGTTAGGCTGATCCCCTGAGGCGGGCTATGCACTTGCCGCATCGCTATACAAATCTCGCCGGGAATACTGAAAATGGGTTATGGTATGGTGCGCTTCGGACATCCTTGCTGAGCCATTTGGTGATGTCGATGCCTGGGTCCGTTTCGGAATGGTATGGCGACGCTAGAAACGCAGATTGCTCTTCGGCGTTGCCGGCGGATCTGGTTCGCGCTCTTGGCTGGCTCCGTGGGCATCTCTCCGAGCCGGTCCAGCTCGAACTGCTCGCACAGATCAGCGGCGTCCGCCCGCGAACCCTTGAGGCGCACTTCAGGCTGTTTCTGGGAACGACGCCGCTCGGTTGGGTACGCCGAATGCGGCTCGCGCGCGCTCGTCAAAAACTGCTTCAATCCGGTCCGGAAACTACCGTTACCGATATCGCGCTTTCCACTGGCTTCAGCCAATTGGGTCGCTTCGCGTTTGAATATCGGAAGGCTTTTGGAGAGCTTCCGTCAAGGACCATCGAACGGACAACGAGATCGGCGACGAAGAGCGCGGACACGGATAACGACGAGGCCCTGCGGTTGACATTGGGTGCCCTGCCATTTGCCTTCGCCGTTGCTCCGAAACAATGCAACGCCGCCCTCGAAGAGCTCGGCCGCCCTCAGGAGTTGGCACCGACCTACGGCTTGCCGAAGGCAGTGGCCGCCTGGTGTTGGGGGCAGCGCGGGGCCCACCGGTTCAGTTCCTCTCCGGAGCGTGATCGGGAGCAAGCCTGCGCGCTCGCCGACGAGGCCTATAATCTCGCCCCGCATGATGCGTTGACGCTGACACTGAGCAGCGGAGCTCTCGTGCTTGCGCATCAGATCGAAGAAGCCGAGCGCCGGCTCGAACGTGCGTTGGCACTTGATCCGTGGCTGGCTTACGCGTGGGTCCGTCGCGGATGGATGTCGGCATATCTCGGGGATAGTGATGCCGCAATCCGTGAACTCACAACCGCCCTTCACCTGATGCCGTTCGAGCCCTTGCGACATCTCAGTTTCATCGGAATGGGCTGTGCTCATTTCGCGGCCGGACGGTATGACCGGGCAGTGCTGTGGGTGCAGAGCGGAGTTGAGGCTTCACCTGGGTCTTTTTGGGCGCAAAGAGTTGCGGTAGCCGCCGCCGCGCTGACGGGAGCACGTGGAGAAGCGCGGAGGATGGGCCGCCGGCTAATGCGGAAGGACCCGGATCTGACAATCGCGGAGGCCAAGCAGGCTTGGCCCTTTACTCCAGCCTTTATGTCCCGCCTTGGCGATGGCCTGGAGATCGCAGGGTTGCCGCGAGCATAACTCTTCTCAGGGCGTCGGACGCAACCTGCAGGATCATGTGCAGCAACGCGGATCTACAAGGTGGAGCGGCGTGCGCCAGGTCCCTACCATACCGACATTCCAAACGCACAACATGAATTCCCAACTGACGTGAGTTTCTGTTCTGCCGGAGCGGACCCTTCGCGCTGCCTGACAGATCGCGTCGTCGGCTACTTCGATGCGACGATGCTCAAGATCATTGAACTTGCCCAAGAACTTCTAAAAGGAGGGCGGCGGTGACGGCGGTGTCTCCATTCGCGGGATCAGCTCAATCGACGCGGCGATGCCGCCGGTCTCGTCGTCCCGGCGACGCTTTTGCACCCGCGTAATATGGATTGATGATGCACTGTGCGGCGCGGCCCGATGCTGACATATTGCACTGTGCCAGCGAGGTGTAGGCGCATTCGAAGTAATAATCCCTCCAGCCCTGGTAAACTTGCAGGCAGACCGGATAGTCCGGGCTATAAGTCTGGGCAAGAGTCGGCGTTGCCGTCAAAACCGTTGCGATTGTCAAAATCGCCGAAGCCAGAATGCGCATCGGAATCTCCCTTGGGATTGTTACAGCGATGGCGCAACGCGCGGAGCCTGTCATCGGGCGCGCATTCGCGCGACCCCGTTGGCTATTGCGCCCTACGATTCCGAAATCGCGTCGTCTACGCCGACTTCCGCACGGCGTTATCCACCAGCGTCTTGCCGAGCGACCAGATCGCGCCGGGGACCTTGTGGCTGGCGGCGATAACGGAATCGAATGACGTCTCGATCCAGGTGCAATCTTCTGGCGTGATGGTCAGCGGCGGCAACAGCTTGATGGTGTGGCTGCCGTGGCCGGAGACCTGCGTCAGGATCTTGTGATCCTTGAACAGCGGCACCGTGATGAGCTGGCAGAACAGGCCCTTGTTGGCGCTCTCCAGCAAATTCCACGACGCCTTCAGCTTCAGCGATTTCGGCGGGCCGAACTCGACGCCGATCATCAGTCCCTTGCCGCGGACTTCCTTCATCAATTCGTAGCCCGGCACCATCCGGGTCAGCGCCAGCCGCAGTTCGGCGCCGCGCTTGGCCGCCTGCTCGACCAGTTTCTCGGCCTCCATCACTTCAAGCGTGGCGATTCCGGCGGCCATTGCCAGATCGTTCTTCGCAAAGGTCGATCCGTGCACCACCGCACGGTCCATCTGATTGAAGATCTTGTCGAAGATGCTCTTGCGGGTCAAAAGCGCGCCGACCGGAACGTGACCGCCCGACAATGCCTTCGCCAGCAGCACCATGTCGGGTTCGACATTCCAGTGCTCGATCGCGAGGAAGCGTCCGGTGCGGCCGATACCGGTCTGGATTTCGTCGGCGATGAACAAGGTGCCGTATTTGCGGCACAGTGCTGCGGCGCCGGGCAGGAATTCATCGGTGGGCATGTTGACGCCCTTGCCCTGGATCGGCTCGACGATGAAGGCGGCGACCTGGCGCGACGACAGCGCCTGCTCGAGTGCGGCGAGATCGTTGAAGGGGATCGAGGTGCATCCGGGCAATAGCGGCTCGAAGCCGGCGCGGAAGTTCGGATCGTCGGTCAGCGACAGCGCGCCATAGGACAGACCGTGAAACGCATGCGCGCAATACACGATGCCCGGCCGGCCGGTCGCGCCGCGCGCGAACTTGATCGCCGCCTCGACGGTTTCAGCCCCGGAATTGGCGAAGAAGACCTTGTCCAGCCAGGGGACGTATTTGAGCAGACGTTCGGCCAGCACGCCCGCCAGCGTCGAGACGTCGAGCTGCACGAGATTGGGCAGATCGGCGTCGAGGACGCTCTTCAACGCCTTGCGCAGCGCCGGATGGTTGCGGCCAATCGCAAAAACGCCAAATCCGCTCAGTAGATCGAGATAGCGCGCACCGTCGCGATCGTACAGGTACTGGCCTTGCCCCTTCTGAAAGCCGACGTCGTAACCGATGGTTTTGAGAACCCGTACCAGCTGCTCATTGAGGTAGCGCGCATGCATGGAACTGCGCTGCGCCTGCCGGTCCACAAACATCTCGGAAACGTCTAGATTTGAATATAGCATTCGTTACTTACTTCGGTTGATGGGCATTTCGTCAACTGAAAACGCAAAATGCGGCGTTTTGACCCCCGCTCCGATCCACTAAGCACAGGTTTGAACATGTTGCACTGCCCACGAAATATCATGCGCACCGTCGCCTATTGCAGTCTGTTTTTGGCTACCGGACTTGTTCCGGCGCTGGCTGCAGATCCGACCGGTGACTGGCGGGTGTCGGACGGGGTCGCCAACATCCGGGTTGCCGAATGCAATGGCAGCATGTGGGGCGTGGTTGCATGGGAGAAGACGCCTGGAGGCCGCGACAAGAACAATCCCGATGTCTCAAAACAGAACAGGCCGACCCTGGCCATGCCGATCCTGATCGACATGAAGAAGAAACCTGCCGTCGATACGTGGGAAGGCCAAGTCTATAACGCCAAGGACGGCCAGTTCTACAGCTCGACGATCAAACCCGTCGGCGCCGATCAGCTCGAGATCCAAGGCTGCGTGCTCGGCTTTCTCTGCGGCGGCGAGACCTGGACCCGTGTCGCGGGCCCGATTCCCTCGAGCCCCGCCAACAGCATGGCCAAGGGCGCACCGAAGGCCACGGGGACCCTGCCCAAGGCCGCGGCAGCCGCCGCTCCGGCTGCGCCGAAGACCACCGGCTCTGCGAAGGCGAATCAGAAGCAGGCGGCCGGGCAGCCCGGCGATATCGGCGATATCTGCCTACTCCCCGATATCGCGCGGTTTGCCCATTAGCGCCGGCTGGAACAGCAGTACCGCAGCGAGCGTGGTGACGAGCGAGAGCGCCAGCAGCTTGCCCATGCTCGCGGTTCCCGGATGACTCGATAGCCACAGGCTTCCGAACGCCGTGGCGGTCGTCAGCGCGCTGAAGAAGATCGCGCGCGTCAGGCTGGTCTGCAGCAGATTCGTTCTGCCCGACCGCCAGGCGGTGACGTAATAGATCTTGAACGCGACGCCGACGCCGAGCAGCAGCGGCAGCGCGACGATATTGGCGAAATTGAGCGGCAGCCCGATCAGCACGCAGATTTCCAGCGTCACCGCCCCCGCCACCAGCAGCGGGACCAGAGTCAGCAGCACGTCGGTGACGCGCCGCAACGCCAGCCAGAGCAGAACGCTGATCACGACCAGCGCCCAGATGCCGGCGTGAATGAAGGCCTTCACGACGGTGTCGCCGGACTTGAGAATCGATACCGGCCCCCCGATCGCATTCGGCTCGGCTTCCAGAACGGCGCCGGCGAACTTGCGCAGCGTATCGTTGTCGTTGGGATCGCCCCGCGGCAGCGCCTCGACACGCATCAGGCCGTCCTTGGTTTTCCAGGCCGCGACCAGGTTGGCCGGCAGCGTCTTCAGGCTGACCGGCGCCGCCTGCAGCGAGTTCTTGAGCTGGTCGAGCACCACCTTCAGCGGCGTGACGAAAACGGCCTGGGCCTTCTCCCGCGTCGCCTCGTCCGATTCGGCGAGTTTCGACAGCGCGTCGGCGAGCCGGCGCGAGACCACCGCCCCCGGGCCCTTGGCGTCGCCGGCGGCCCTGCGCAGGCTCTCCGCCGATCCCTTCAAGGCCTCGACGTTCTCCTGGTCGGAGGGCGGCGCATCGATCGACTCCGGATTGAGCGCGGGCTCGAGCACCTTCGCCCCTTGCGCGATCAGCTTCAGCTTGGCCGGCTGGGCGCCGGGCACAAAACTGTCCAGAGACATCACGCGAAGCACTTCAGGTACTTTCTCAAGTCTTGCCTCGATCTTCCTGGCGTCGGCTTCCGAATTCGTCATCACGTTGACGGCGTTGGCGCCGGTATTCGGGTCTTTTCTCAGGTCCAGAAAGGTCGCGATCGACTCGACCTGCGAATTGCGCAGGTTGATCGGGTTGAAGTCGAACTTCATGAAGTACAACAGCGGCAGGCCGGCCACCGCGACCAGCAGCGTGCCGGCGATGATCCCGACGCGGTGCTTTTCGAGGAACTCGTCGACCGGCGCCAGGAACGCGTAGCCGACCGGCTCGCTTTCGCCGGGCGGATTGAGCAGTTTCAGCAGCGCCGGCAGCACCGTGATGCTGGTCAGGAAAGCCGCCAGCATGCCCACTCCGGCGATCTTGCCGAGCTCGGAAATGCCCTTGTAGTCGGTCGGCAGAAAACACAGGAAGCCGGCCGCCGTTGCCATCGCGGCGAGCGAGAGCGGCACCGCCGAGCGTTCGGCCGCCTTCTCCAGCGCCAGCGGCAGATCGTCGTTCTTGAAACGCTCCGAACGGTAGCGGACGCTGAACTGGATGCCGAAATCCACGCCCAGTCCGATGAACAGCACGGCGAAGGCGATCGAGAGCAGGTTCAGCGAACCGACCATCATCAGGCCCACCGCCGTGGTGATCGAAAGCCCGATGAAGAGGTTGAGGAACACGGCGAAGATGATCTTCGACGAATGCAGCGCCATCCAGAGGATGACCAGCACGACCAGGACGGTGCCGATACCGTTGACGATCGCGCCGTCCTGAACGGTCGAGAACTCCTCGTTGGCGATCGGAACCGGCCCGGTCAACCTGACCCGGGCGTCATATCCGCCGGCCAGGTTGAGTTCGGAGGCCGCCTGCCGGATGGCGTCGGTCGCAGCCTTGCCGGGCTCGAGCGCATTGAAATCGAGGATCGGCTTGAATTCGATGAAGGCGCGCCGGTCGGAATCGGTCAACGGCTTGTCGCTGACGAGTTCGCGCCAGGAGAAGGTGGCAGCCCCCTTGTTCAGCACGTTCTCGACCGTCTGGGCGATCAGGTTGAAGGGCCGTTCGGTACTATCGAGCTTGAACTGGCCGCGCTTGACGCCGGCAAGGCCGGTCTCCAGCGCGCCGGTCAGGCCGCGAATGCTGGGGTCGCCGGCCATGATCTCGATCAGCGGGGCAGCGGACGAGAACTGGCTGGTCAGCCTGCCGACCTCCTCGACGGAGAGGAACAGCAGACCGTTCTTCTCGAAGAATTCCCCCGACCCGAGTTGCTGGACCGATTCGAAATGCCTGGTGTCGCCGACGAGCTTGTGCGCGAGCGCCGCCGCCGCGGTGCTGGTCAGCTCGGGCGTCGGCGCCTCCACCACGGCCAGGATGGTTCTTTCCCGATCGAACGCCTCGCCGAATTGATTGTCGCGCTTGCGCCAGTCCAGATCAGGCGAAATCAGGGTGTTGATGTCGGTGTTGATGGCGAAGTTCCGGGCTGTGTAGAAGCCCGCAGCGATCGCCAGGATGAGTGCGACCAGGACAGTTGGGAGGGCGAACCGCGTGCAAGCCTTAACAATCGAAACAACAATACTTGTCAGCACTTCTTTTCTTTCTAACGTTAACGGCTTGCCGGAAACGCCCGCTGTCTACCGGAGTTCCGCAGGTTGATCTAATGTTGATTTCGAGGACTTTTTCTCAGGAAGCACGACCAAATAGCGCAAAATGTGCCGAAACTGCGCTGGCGGGCTGATATAGTCCGCCTCATCAGGCGGTAAAGTGACGAACAAGTGAGAGAGCCAGGGGGGTTCACCCGCCGCGGTTTGAATATTACTGTATCATATTACCGGGTCCGGTTTGGACCCTTGAGGATGTGCCTTTCCCAGCCGATCGTTTTTTGACACAAAGTCCTGTCTCTCCATGGGCTTGGGCGGGGCGGACAGTTGCGAGGAACTCGGCATGGTGCGGATATTGCAAATATCCGGCGCGGCCGGAGAATGAAATGAGGTTGGTGCAGCTTGCGTAACGGGCATCCCATGAAAGTGTATCTTGCGCAACCGCGTGGATTTTGCGCGGGCGTCGTGCGCGCCATCGAGATCGTCGAGCGCGCGCTCGAGAAATACGGCCCGCCAGTCTATGTCCGCCACGAGATCGTTCACAACAAATACGTGGTCGAGAGCCTGAAGAACAAGGGCGCCATCTTCGTCGAGGATCT
>JBAQER010000160.1:0-10593 GCA_049286845.1 Bradyrhizobium sp. | reverse complement strand
CTAACACTCGCCGCCCGCCAAGACCGGCTTGCTCCGCTGTGTGGGCTCCGCGGCGCCGGTCATGGCTCCGTCAGAGGGGGTCGTTATTGGACGCGAAAGGGGGTCGGAGTTCGGTGCGATTTGACAGAGATATACACACACTAGTACGTTTGCAACCTTTCCGTTTCCCGAAGGCATGACGCCTAATGTAAGTGCTTTGGAAGCGAGACAATTGCCGGCCGCTAGGCCAATCGAAGAAGCTGCACGCGAGTTAGACGATCGCCGCCGTGCGTGGCTCAATCCCGAAAATCGGGTTGAGTGTATTCCAGAAATCGCGACCGGATTCCCGGACCGATTTGTTCCGGTTGATGCCGAAGCGGCGCGCGAATTATCTAAGCGAACGCTCACCGCGCTGTACAACGAAAAGCCCACTTGGCTCGTTGAAGTGCACAACAAGCTGGACGCAGCTGTGGCGCGCGCCTACGGCTGGTCTCCCGATATTTCGACCGAAGAAGCATTGAGCCGTCTGTTTGAATTCAACCAAACGCGGGCCAGCGCAACTAGCGACTTGCCTGAGCTTGTAGAGGACTAAGAGAAAGTAAATTTGCAGCGCGCCGGGAGAAAGCCGGACGAGCCCACCGCTCGGATATTCTATCCAGTATACCCGTGTGGGGATAACCGGCGGCAGGTGGAGGGCCGCCGGGCTATCATCAAGCCATGAGTGATGACCTACCGCGACAGGACGCGACCAGTCGCGACCGTTCGCCCGACGAGCACTATTCCCTATCCATCGATGAAGTCGTGGACATATTTGAAGAAGCCGGTCTCCCCCGCACACTTCGTGCAATTCAGCGATATTGCGCACTAGGCAAGCTCGATTCCCACAAGGTCGAAACGCCGACCGGCGAGAGATATTTGGTAACCCCTCATTCTGTTGAGCGCCTCATAAAATACATCAAAGAAGTGTCGCGACCGAGCGCGACTAGTCGCGACAATTCGCGACCGGACGCGACCGTTCGCCCGTTGGAAAATAAAGCCAAAGAAGAACCACGACAAACGACGACAAGTCCCGACCAGTCGCGACAGGTCGCGGCAACTCCGGAGGGTGAACCGAAATACGTATTGTCTTTGGAGCGCGAGAATGAATTCTTGCGCGGCGAGATCACAGTAAAAAACACGCAGATAGCTGACCTGACCGAACGCGCCCGCGAAACGAACCACTTGATTGCCGGCCTCCAAAAATTGCTGTCGCCGCTGCTCGCTGCGCCAAACCGCCAGGGTGGGGGAGAAATGCAGCAGTAGGCGCTTTCCACACGCCACGTTACGCCTGCCCACGCATTTCGGGATATAATTTAGCTGCCGATTTATGGCAGCAAGCAAAACGACAACGACTAGCCAGGCAGCGCCTGCACCTGTCGAAAAGCTGTACATGGAGAACACGCTCTTGCGCGTTGCCGGCGCATTGTTCTGCCATGATCCAAAACGCGCTTCGACCCGGACGCAAGAGATTGCCCTGAATTCAAATGTTAAAGACAAAGCGGTCTTTGTTAGGCCCGATCCCGCGCTTGGTCAGCCCGGACCGCTCGCGCACAAAATCTTTGTGGCGCTTATAAAGAAACACTCAAATTACGGTCGGCCAATTCAAACCGATATTTCGTTTTCGAAGCGCGAGATTATGAGGCTCATTGGTTACAAGCAGTGGGGTGGCGTCTACAACGAACGCCTCACGCGCGCCCTTCAGGAAATTCAATTCGCGCACGTTCGCACGCACTTTAAGACACGGGAGGGAAGATTTGCCGAACACACATTCAGCATCTTTCCGGAGGTTTACTTGGAGCGACGAGAAAACGAGAGTGATCCCGTCGAGCGTTGTACGGTCACTCTAGCACGACCAATCATCGAGTCGCTCAACGACGAGCACTTTATCTGCCTCAACCACACACTCATGGCCGAGCTCGGCACGATCGGCCAGGCACTCTACATGCGCCTCTTCTTTCATTTCGCGAACTTGTATATGGACAATCCGCGCAAGCGACCGACCTTCAAAAAGCGATATGAGGACATCTGTACGGAATGGCTCGGCGGTCTCACCGTGCATACCCAGCCATCCGTAATTGAGCGAGACCAATTAGGACCGCATCTCCGAAAATTGCGTGAGGTTGGATTCTTGGCTTCTTACAACATCGCGCCCGCAGCAGACCGAAAGGGCCTCATCCTTACGTTCCGTCCGGGCGCCGCCTTCATTCAGGATTACGACCGCTTTTATCGTGGCCGACATCAGGCGGAAATGCAGTTCGAATTTCAGAACGATCAACACGAAACGGCCGAGCCGCTCAAGGTCGCGTACATGTTCTTAGAAAAGCGGACTGGCCAGCCAACATCAGCCATACCCTACGTTCCGTCCAAGGACGTGGAGACGGCAAAATTTCTACTGACCAAGGTGTCCTTCGAGGAAATGCCACAGTTCCTTTCCTACGCGCTATCAGAAGCCCAGAAGACGAACTTCGACGTGAAGACGCTTGGTGGGCTGAAGCAGTACCTCGCCGGCTATGTTGGGCGCCAGGAACGCCGGCAGGCCGACGCTGAGATGGCGCAACGAGCCGCAGATGAAAAGCGCGCCGAATCGGAGCGGATCGAGTACAGCACCTACCGCCGGCAGGCGGCGGACGCGCTCTTTGTGTCCCTGCCGCTCAGTGAGCAACAGGAAATATTGGCTCTCGTTCAGATGGAGATAGGGGAGAAGGGGAGCGGACAAATGAAAGCATTTCTGGCCGACATGGCCCGCGCTCGCATCACCGCCGAGAAGTATGCCGAGCAAATCGACACGCCAGAGCAATGGCGGTCGGCTCGTGGCAGAACTAGACCCCCTTTGGTATAATGACAACATGACCCAGAAGACCAAACGATTGCTGGAGCAAGTCGAAACCTGGCCGGCCGAGGATCAGGAGGAGCTGGCTAGTGTCGCGAGCGAAATTGAGTCCCGCCGCACCGGCATCTATAACCTCTCGGATACTGAGAGGGCTCACATCAGGCAGGGGATAGCCGCTGCCGAAGAGGGCAATTTTGCACCCGAAAGCGAGATGGAGGAGTTCTACAAGCTACACCGTGAGGCATGAGGGTTAGGTTTACCCGGCCCGCAGCAGCGGATCTTACCCAAATACGCGACTACATTAGCAAATTCGATCCTGAGGCCGCCTCGCGCGTTATAGCGCGTCTAATTGAGGTCTCTTGGGGGCTGGGTGATCTACCGGAGCAGGGCCGTCAAACCGACCAGTCAGGCGTGTTACTGCTCGTGGTACCGCAACTGTGCTATTTCATTTTCTATACGATCGCAGGCAACGAGGTTCATGTGCTGCACGTCCGCCATACATCCCGCAGCCGCTTCTACCAATAGAAAAATGGCTCAACAGAGCCACCAAATAGGGGGCGGCAAAATATGGCTTAACAGGGCCATATTTAAGCGTCGCACAATATCTGTTTTGCGACACACAAATTGAAGTTCGTCAATGGTCCGACCCTTCATAGGGTTGGTCGGATAAAGGCTGCACCCGGTGTGGATAGTCGCATTTTGGTTGGGGTCTCTGACACAAGGAACCGGGGTCTCTGACACAACAAGGTGGGGTCTCTGACACAAGGAATTTCAAATCGGTTTGCCGATATACGTTGCAGCACAAGGCGATTTTGGGAATGCCGGTTCGCTCTAATAGAATCTAATATATTCAAAACACAGAGTGTGTTCTCTTTTGAAGGCAAGGAAGGCGCGATTGTCTAGCGGGTTCGATTCCAACACTGGGAGACCCATAGGACCAGCCAACGTGCTACTCCCCTTCCCTGACGTCCTTGGGTAACAGTCTGGGTAAGTTTACAGAGCTGAACCGGGATAATTGCGGTCTTTCAGCATGTTAGGGCGCTAGTTCGACGCTGGCCAGGGGCACCAAGCATTAAATTCCAAGTCGTATTCTTCAACAGACAATACTGCGGCCTGACGCGCGGGGCAGCGATCGCCACCGCGATGTCTCTCATTCAAGGAAGGGCGGGCCGAGCGCGAGCATCGGGTCTGTGTTCAAGAGTTGTTTCGGAGAATCCCCGCCTGCGCCGAGGCCCGGCGGCGATCGGCGGCCCGCGCGAGCCCTATTGAGGCCGGGGAAGACCACCCCCATATATCGCCTTATTAGGGAGTCTTGCCGTGAGAATGGTGCAGGCGACCCTTGTTGCGGCGATGGTTGCCGCTGTGCAGTTTGCCTCTCCCGCGCTCCTGCCGGCGCAGGAGCACGGCAAGCCCGCGCTCATGATCGAGATCGACGGGGCGATCGGTCCGGCAACCTCCCGATACCTGAAGGAAGCGCTGACGACGGCGAGCGAACGGCGGGCCGATGTCGTCATCCTGCGCCTGAACACGCCGGGCGGCCTCGCCACCAGCATGCGCGAGATCATCGCCGACGTGCTCGGATCCTCCGTTCCCGTCATCGGCTACGTCGCCCCATCCGGCGCCCATGCGGCGAGCGCGGGCACCTACATTCTCTACGCAACGCATATCGCGGCGATGGCGCCGGGCACCAATCTGGGCGCCGCGACGCCGGTGCAGATCGGCGGCCCGCTGCCGGGTCTGCCGGGCAGCACCCCGGGCAAGGACGGCACGGACAAGAAGGATGATGCGCAACAGCCTGCGTTGAAGGATGCCATGGCGGCGAAGTCGACCAACGACGCGGTTGCGCTGATCCGCAGCCTCGCCGAACTGCGCGGGCGCAACGCCGATTGGGCCGAGAAAGCGGTGCGCGAGGCCGCCAGTCTTTCCGCCGTCGCCGCCTTGCAGTTGAACGTCATCGATCTCCTCGCGCGCAATCCGGCCGAACTGCTTCAGTCGATCGACGGCCGCAGGGTCGAACTCGCAGGTGGCGAGTCGCGGCAGCTGGCGACCAAGGGCCTGGCGATCGAGCGGCTCGATCCCGGCTGGCTGATCCGGCTGCTGTCGGCCATCACCAACCCCAACGTCGCTTTCATTCTGTTGATGGTCGGCATCTACGGCCTGATCTTCGAGTTCTCGACTCCGGGCGCGATCGCGCCCGGCGTCATCGGCACGATCTGCCTGCTGCTCGGCCTCTATGCCCTCAACCTGCTGCCGATCAACTACACCGGCCTGGCCCTGCTGCTGCTGGGGATCGCCTTCCTGGTCGTCGAAACCTTCAACCCGACCGTGGTTCTCGGCCTTGGCGGCGTTGCCGCGTTTCTGCTCGGCGCCGCCATGCTGTTCAGGATCGAGGCCCCCGGCTACCGGCTGTCATGGACGGTCGTCATCATCGCGATGGCGATGATCGTCAGCCTGACCGTCGTCGTGTTCGGCTCGCTCTGGCGCGCCCGCCGCAGCCCGGCGCGGGTCGGCGCACAGGCCATGCGCGGTCTCCCCGCCGAAGTTCTCGACTGGTCCGGCAGCGAAGGCCACGTCCTCACCCATGGCGAACGCTGGCAGGCCCATGGGCTGGAAGTTCTTGCGCCCGGCGAGACGGTCGAGGTGGCCGATATCAGGGATCTGACCCTCGTGGTGCGGCGGCGGCCGGCACGAACCGTCAGCGAAGGAGGCGTCCGATGATGTTCGATTATCTGGGCTATCTCGTTCTCGTCGCCGCCGTGGTGGTGTTTCTCGCTACCGCGATTCGTATCCTGAGGGAGTATGAGCGCGGCATCGTCTTCACGCTGGGTCGCTTCACCGGAGTGAAGGGCCCCGGTCTCTTCATCCTGATTCCGTTCGTGCAGCAGATGGTGAAGGTCGATCTGCGGCTCGTGGTGCAGGACGTGCCGCCGCAGGACGTGATCACGCGCGACAATGTGACGGTCAAGGTCAACGCCGTCCTCTACTTCCGCATCGTCGATCCGGAACGGGCGATCATCAAGGTCGCGGACTTCATGGCAGCGACCAGCCAGCTGGCGCAAACCACGCTGCGCTCCGTCCTCGGCAAACACGAGCTCGACGAGCTGCTGGCGGAACGGGATCGGCTCAACGCCGACATCCAGGGCAGCCTCGATCAGCAGACCGACGCCTGGGGCATCAAGGTCACCAATGTCGAGATCAAACATGTCGATCTGAACGAAAACATGATCCGCGCCATCGCCAAGCAGGCCGAGGCCGAGCGGTTGCGGCGTGCGAAGGTGATCAATGCCGAGGGCGAGCAACAGGCTGCCGAGAAGCTCGTCGAGGCCGGCCGGCTTCTGGCCCATGAACCGCAGGCGATGCAGTTACGCTATTTCGCAGCCCTGCACGACATCGCGAGCGAGCGGTCCTCGACCATCGTCTTTCCGCTGCCGACAGATCTGCTCACCCATCTGATCCCACAACCGGAAGGCGCGAAGTGACATGACCGAAAGATGGCACCCAGACGAGACCCTCCCGGTGATCGCGCGTTTCGAGGTCCGCCGCCGCAGCTATCTCGCGGCGGACGGCTCGGTCCATCGGCAGCTCCCGGCCTTCGCCTCCGATACCCGCCTGCTGGTCCGGCTCTATCGGGCGATGGTGCTGGTGCGCGCTTTCGATGTGAAAGCGGTGGCGTTGCAGCGCACCGGCCGACTCGGGACCTATGCCGCATCGCTCGGCCAGGAGGCGGTGGCGGTCGGCGTGGCCGGCGCCATGCATGACGAGGATGTCCTGCTGCCGTCCTATCGCGACAATGCCGCGTTGATCTGGCGTGGGGTCAGGCTGGAAGAGATCCTGCTGTTCTGGGGCGGCGACGAGCGCGGCAACCACTTCTCCGGGCCGGTCGAGGATTTCCCGTTCTGCATTCCCGTCGGATCGCAGGCCCCTCAGGCTGCGGGCGTCGCCTACGCCTTCAAGCTGCGCAAGCAGCCGCGCGTTGCGGTATGCCTGTTCGGCGATGGCGCCACCTCGAAGGGCGACGTCTATGAAGCGATGAATTTTGCAGGTGTGCACAAGCTGCCGGTGGTGTTCGTCGTTACCAACAATCAGTGGGCCATTTCCGTGCCGCTGCGACTGCAGACCGCATCCGAAACGCTGGCGCAGAAGGCGATCGCAGCGGGTTTCACCGGTGAGCAGGTCGACGGCAACGACATCGTGGCGATGCACGCCGCCGCCGAAGAGGCGATCGAAGCCGCCCGAAATGGCCAGGGCCCGCGCTTGATCGAGGCGGTCACCTACCGGCTCGGCGATCACACGACCGCCGACGATGCGGCGCGCTACCGTCCGGCCGAAGAAGTCCAGGCGCGCTGGAAGGAGGAGCCGATCGCACGGCTGAGATCATTTCTGGTCAGCCAGAAGCTGTGGAGCAAGACGGACGAAGAGCAGCTTTCCGCCGAGTGCCAGCAGCGCATCGACGCCGCGGTCGAGCGCTATCTGGCGGTGAAACCGCGGGCTCCCGAGACCATGTTCGATCACCTTTATGCCGAACTGCCGAGGGCCTATGCCGCGCAGCGCCGGGAACTCGAGGGGAATAACCGATGACCGAGGTGACCCTGGTGGAAGCCGTCAATCTGGCGCTCGCCCGCGCGATGCAGGACGACCCCGATGTGGTCGTGTTCGGCGAGGATGTCGGGGTCAACGGCGGGGTGTTCCGCGCCACGGTCGGATTGCAGCAGCGTTTCGGACCGGAACGCGTGTTCGATACGCCGTTGGCCGAACTCCTCATCAGCGGACTCTGCGTCGGCATGGCGGCACAGGGGCTGAAGCCGGTCGGCGAGATCCAGTTCATGGGATTCATCTATCCCTGCATCGATCAATTGGTGAACCATGCCTCGCGGCTGCGCAACCGCACGCAAGGACGGCTCAGCTGTCCGATGGTGTTACGGACCCCCCATGGCGGCGGCATTCGTGCTCCCGAACATCACTCCGAGAGCGCCGAGGCGATGCTCGCCCACATTCCTGGTCTGCGCGTGGTCATTCCATCTTCGCCCGAACGCGCTTACGGCCTGCTGCTCGCCGCCATCCGCGACCCCGATCCGGTCGTGTTCCTGGAGCCGACGCGGATCTACCGCGCAGCGAAGGGCGAGGTGGAAGACAACGGCGAGGCCCTGCCACTGGATGTCGCCTTCATCCTCAGGGAAGGCCGCGACGTCACCCTGATCAGCTGGGGCGCGATGGTGAAGGAGACGCTGGCGGCCGCCGAAACGCTCGACGGCGAAGGCATCAGCGCCGAGGTTATCGATCTCGCGACCCTCAAGCCCTATGATGAAGAGACCGTGCTGAGCTCGGTGGCCAAGACCGGACGCTGCGTCATCGTGCACGAAGCCGCGCGGACCGGCGGCTTCGGCGCCGAGATCGCCGCGCTCATCGCCGAGCGCGGACTGACGTCGCTTCTCGCTCCCGTCGCCCGCGTTACAGGCTATGATACGGTGATGCCGCTGCCCCGGCTCGAGCAGCAGTATATGCCGTCGGTCGCCCGTATCGCGGCCGCCGGACGCAAGGCTTGCCAGTTCAGTTGAGATCAGCGGGACAGATCCGATGCGACAGTTCATGTTGCCCGATCTTGGCGAAGGTCTCGAAGAGGCCGAGATCGTCACCTGGCACGTGAACGAGGGGGATCACGTGGTTATGGATCAACCGCTGGTCTCGGTCGAGACCGACAAGGCCGTGGTTGAAGTGCCGTCACCGTGGAATGGCCGCATCGCGCGGATGTTCGGGGCCAAGGGCGATCTGGTAAAAGTCGGTGCTCCCCTGGTCGAGTTTGCCGAGGGCGCCGAGCAGGATACCGGCACCGTGGTCGGTCAGCTCGACACCGGCGAGAAGCAGGCCGCAGCGGCCGAGAGACCTGCCCAACCTGCACCGGCGCGAAGGCTTCAGGTGCTCCCGGCGGTGCGCGCCCTCGCCCACACGCTCGATGTCGATCTCAACGCCGTACAGGCCACCGGACCCGGCGGCACCGTCACGCGCGCCGACGTCGAGCGGGCCGCCAAGAGTCTCGCCGAGGCAGGTCCGGCCGAAGCCTTGCGCGGGATGCGACGCGCCATGGCCCAGCGCATGGCAGCGGCGCATGCCGAAGTCGTTCCCGCGACCGTCAACGACGACGCCGACATTGGCGAATGGCGGGCGGACGAAGACCCCAGCGTCCGCCTGATCCGCGCGATTGCGGCCGCCTGCAGGGCGGAGCCCGCGCTCAACGCCTGGTACAATTCCGGCGCGGGCGACCGCCGTCTGGTCAAGCGCATCGATATCGGTATCGCAGTCGATACCGAGGGCGGCCTCATCGTGCCGGTGATGCGCAACGTCGCCGAGCGCGACGTGCGGGACCTGCGGGCCGGGCTCGACAGGCTGCGGGCCGACGCGATCGCTCGCTCGATTCCACCGGAAGAACTTCGGGGGGCGACCATCACGCTGTCGAACTTCGGCATGATCGGCGGCCGCTTTGCCAGTCTCGTGGTGGTACCGCCACAGGTGGCGATCGTCGGTGCCGGCCGGATCGCCCCCCTGGTGGTGGTACATCAGGGCCAACCGGCGGTGCGGCGCGTGCTGCCATTGTCGCTCACCTTCGACCATCGCGTGGTGACGGGCGGCGAGGCCGCTCGCTTCATAGTGGCGCTAAAGTCGGATCTCGAGCGGCCTTCCTAGAACCGCGATACAGGTGAACCGAATTTCGTCGATGCGCAGCTCGCTGGCGAGGAATGCCGCGACGCGGTGGCAGTTCGGTGCGGTTGCGGCCGAGTTGGCGCGCCGCAGCACCGCGGAAAGGAAGCTTACCGTTCTGGCGGCCACCGATCAGCGATGGCCGTGCAGCACCGCGAGCAAAGCAACAACGACCGCCACCAGCAGCAGCGACAGCCCCTTCCAGAACAACAGCGGATTGCGCTCGATCAGCGGCGTCGGCTGCGCGTTGATAAAATCCGCGTTGGGATGGCGGAGGTCGTGGACGAATTCGGACAGCGCCTCGTAGCGCTTGAAGGGGTCGGGGTGCACGGCCTTCTTCAGCACGAAGTCGATCCAGGCCGGGATATCGCTGGTGTCGTCGAGCGCCGAGCGGTATTTCAGTTTGCGCTGCTGCGACTTCGAGCGCGTCCGCGCCATCGCGGCGCCATAGGGCAGCCGCCCGGTCAGCATCTGATAGGTGACGACGCCGAGCGAGAAGATATCGGAGCGCGAGGAGCCGTTCTCGCCGAGGAAATATTCCGGCGCGGTGTATTGATGGGTGCCGAGGATATCGCCGCGGCCGGCCGGCGGCGAGGCCTCGACCACGCCGGTGACCCGGGTGGAGCCGAAATCGATTATCTTCACCGTCCCGGTCCTGTCGATCATGACATTGTCCGGCCGCAGGTCCTGATGCATCATTTCCTTGCGGTGGAACGCGCGCAATCCCTTTGCGATCTGCTCGACGATGCCACGGATGGTCTCGAGATCCGGTTTCGGATTGTCGATCATCCATTGCGCCAGCGTCTGGCCGTCGATGAATTCGGTGACGACGTAGAGGTAATGGCGCTTGCGCGACTGCAGGCAGGGCTTCAGCACATGGGCATTGTTGATACGCCGGGCGACCCACTCCTCCATCATGAACCGTTTCAGATAGGCGGGATCGTCGCGCAGGTCGATCGAGGGAATCTTCAGGGCGACCAGCTCATTGCTGTCGGTGTCGACCGCGAGATAGATATGGCTGCGGCTGGAGGCATGCAGCTCCCTGACGATGC
>JBAQER010000159.1:0-2900 GCA_049286845.1 Bradyrhizobium sp. | reverse complement strand
CCTCGATTCTGTTCAACATACCGGGTGAGCCGTGGTCGGTAGCGACGACATTCGACGGCTACCCGATGGCGCAGCAAGGCAAGGCCGGAGAAGCCCTGACGGCAGCCTTTACCTCCTCGTTCGTCGGTGCGCTGTTCGCCGTCATCATGATCACGCTGGTCGCCCCGCTGGTCGCAAGCTTCGCGCTGCAATTCGGTCCGGCGGAGAAATTCGCGGTGTATTTCCTGGCGTTCTGCAGTTTCGTCGGCCTCAGCAAGGAGCCGCCATTCAAGACCATCGCGGCGATGATGATGGGCTTTGCACTTGCGGCCGTCGGACTGGACTCCATCACCGGACAATTGCGCCTGACCTTCGGGTTCACCGAACTGCTCAACGGCTTCGATTTCCTGATCGCCGTCATCGGCCTGTTCGGGATCGGTGAAATCCTTCTGACCATGGAAGAAGGACTGAACTTCCGCGGCGGCAACGCCAAGATCGATTTGCGGGTCGTGCTGCACACCTGGAAGGGACTGCCCAAGTACTGGATGACCTCGCTGCGCTCCTGCATCATCGGTTGCTGGATGGGTGTCACGCCGGCAGGCGCAACACCCGCCTCGTTCATGAGTTACGGCATCGCCAAACGGGTCGCCAAGAACGGCCACAATTTCGGCAAGGGCGAGATCGAAGGCGTGATTGCGCCGGAGACCGCGGCGCATGCCGCCGGCACCGCGGCATTGCTGCCGATGCTGTCGCTCGGAGTGCCCGGCTCGCCGACGGCTGCCGTTCTTCTCGGCGGCCTGTTGATCTGGGGCCTGCAGCCCGGTCCGATGCTGTTCGTCGAGCAGAAGGAATTCGTCTGGGGCCTGATCGCCTCGATGTATCTCGGCAATCTCATGGGCCTCATCGTCGTGCTCACCTGCGTGCCGATTTTCGCGGCCATCCTGCGCGTGCCGTTCAGCATCATCGCGCCGCTCATCCTGGTGCTGTGCGCGATCGGCGCCTATTCGGTTCACAGCAGCACATTCGACGTGATCCTGATGCTGGTCTTCGGCGTCGTCGGATATCTGCTCAAGAAGTGCAATTATCCCCTCGCCCCGCTGGTGCTGGCCATCGTGCTCGGCGACAAGGCCGAAGAGGCGTTCCGGCAGTCGCTGCTGGGATCCCAGGGCTCGCTCGGCATATTCTTTTCGAATGCGCTGGTGAGCACGATCATGATCCTCGGACTGATCGCGCTGTTCTGGTCGGCGATCCAGCAAGGCTATAGCCGTCTGCGAACCGCCGCCGCCTGATCCGACCCAGAGCCCCATTTCCCTGTAAAATCTGCGGCTTGCTGCGCCGCAGAAATGCTCGCGGCTGCGAACGGTTTCGCCGGCCTCGCCCGAGGCCGGCTTTCCGCCGCGCGCTTTTTTTCAACTTCCCTGCGACAAACCGGCGAAATTTCTCTTGTCTACTGGCATATCATATACCACACTCTCCTATTAGCTGTCAGGCTTCGATAGAACAGCGCTTGGAGGGAAATGATGACAGACACGGTTCACGGAGCGGTCCCCACGACCGTACGCGTCAGCGATGCCTATCGATGGACGCAGCTTGCCATCGGCGTCGCCGCAATGGTGATGATCGCCAACTATCAATACGGCTGGACGTTCTTCGTCCCCGATATTCAGAAGAAATTCGGATGGGATCGCGCCTCGATCCAGTGGGCCTTCACCCTGTTCGTGCTGTTCGAAACCTGGCTGGTGCCGATCGAGGGCTGGTTCGTCGACAAATACGGCCCGCGCCTCGTGGTCCTGATCGGCGGCATCCTCTGCGCCATCGGCTGGGCGATCAATGCGCAGGCCACCTCGCTGAACGGCTTCTATCTCGGCATGATCATCGCGGGCATCGGCGCCGGCGGCGTCTATGGCACCTGCGTCGGCAATGCGCTGAAATGGTTTCCCGACAAGCGCGGCCTTGCCGCCGGGATCACCGCGGCCGGGTTCGGCGCGGGTTCGGCGCTGACGGTCGCGCCGATCCAGGCGATGATCAAGGATTCCGGCTTCCAGAATACCTTCCTTTATTTCGGTCTGGGGCAAGGCATCATCATCGTGATCCTCGCCTTCATCATGTTCGCGCCGAAGGCCGGTCAGGTCCCCGCCGTCATCCAGAACGCTGCCGTCATCCAGAGCCGGCGTAACTACCAGCCCACGGAAGTGATCCGTCAGCCGATCTTCTGGCTGATGTATTTCATGTTCGTGATCGTCGGCGCGGGCGGATTGATGGTCACTGCCAATCTCAAGCCGATCGCGGTCGACTGGAAGATCGACAGTACGCCGGTGACGCTGATGGCCGTGACCATGACCGCGGTGACGTTCGCTGCGACCATCGACCGGGTCCTCAACGGTCTGACACGGCCGTTCTTCGGATGGATCTCCGACATGATCGGGCGTGAAAACACGATGTTCATTGCCTTCGGGATGGAAGGCGTCGGCATCTGGGCGCTCTATATGCTCGGCCAGGATCCGGTGTGGTTCGTGCTGCTCTCGGGCTTCGTGTTCTTCGCCTGGGGCGAGATCTATTCGCTGTTCCCCTCCACCTGTACCGATACGTTCGGCGCGAAATTCGCGACCACCAATGCCGGGCTGCTCTATACAGCCAAAGGCACGGCAGCGCTGCTGGTTCCGGTCGCCAATTACATGCAGCAGTCCTCCGGCAACTGGGACCGGGTGTTCCTGATCGCAGCCGGCGCGAATATCCTCGCCTCGCTGCTTGCGATCATCGTCCTCAAGCCGTGGCGCAAGAAAGTCGTCGCCCGGGCGATGGCTAACTGACCGGTTGCAACGCTACTGCGAAGAGCGCGCTCATCTCCTCGATGGGCGCGCTCTTTGTCTTCTGGCTTCTCCGGTCTGTGGCATACCTGAAGTCCCTTGCGACCATGTGCG
>JBAQER010000158.1:0-3822 GCA_049286845.1 Bradyrhizobium sp. | reverse complement strand
ATCCTGGACGAAGAGATTCGCGCCCTCAAATGGAAACTATGGCACGGACAGGTCGATCGAGCGATGCAACAACTTGAGGAATTGATCGCCGACATGGCTATGTTACGCGAACAAGGCGACTTGAGCGCCGGGCGGATATGGCAACTGGCGCAAGCTCTCCTGACCTACATCCGTCAGAACAAGGCTGCGATTGTCGATTACGGAGCTCGACATCGATCAGGGTGCCGGATCGCTTCGTCACTCGCTGAGTCCGCTGTCGATGCCCTTGTCGCCCGACGCATGGTCAAAAGGCAGCAGATGCAATGGTCACTCAAAGGGGCGCATCGCATGTTGCAAGTTCGCGCGGCGGTCCTCAACGGCGACTTAAGCAAACGTTTGGCTTGGCAACCACCAGAGCCGGCGCATCGGCATCACTTAGCCTGGATGTTCGAGCCCACCCCGCCATTTCTGAAAGCCGCATGAAACCCAGTTAATTTATCGGTCCCACGAGTTCACGGTCGAGACGGCCGGCGCGGCCGACGACGAAAGCCTCACGGGTCAGCGTCCAAACGCCGGCGAGAATTTCCGGCGCCGGCGAATGCAGCGTGATCGGCGGGACCAGCGCGAATTCCTTCTCGGCCTGTCTGTAAACCGACGCAACAAGGCCCTCGGCTTCGCCGCGCGGAACCGGCTTAATGTATTTCACCGCGCGTCCGGTGGCGTCCTGCACAAAGAATTGCCGCTCATCGTCGCTCCCCCCCGACTGCGGGCAGGCTGCGCTTGCGGAGCTCGGCGACTTCGGCTTCGAGCCGCGCAATGCGACGATCTTGAATCTCGTCGATGCTGAGAGAGAGCGCTTCCTCGATGGCCGCCAATTTAGCGAGCCAGCGGCGCCAGGCCGGTGGCCGCGTCGTTTTCCCGGTGGCTCGGTTCATCTCCAATCGACTCATTTATCGTGTCCGTCCTGGCACGCCTCCAACACCGTTCGGGCTGCCTCCGGATCGCTGGCCCGCGCGATCATCACCGCGCCCACGAGCATGGCGAGTCTGCGCGCGGCTTTGGCCTGTCTGTCCTGCGCGGGTCCGCGGACGCCTTCAGCGAGCTTCGCGATCAGTCGTTTCACCCCGGCGCCGAAGACGGCTTTCAGCGCGACGGGAGCACGCGCAACATCGCCTGCGAGCGCGGCGATCGGGCAACCCTTCCCGGGTTGGTCGAGATGTGGCTTCGAGAGATAGTCGGCGTGATAATCGGCGATGGCGCCCTCGCGGTCATATTTCTTAAAGCGGGCGTCCAGCGCCGCCGTGAGATCGGCGAAGGCTTTTTCAACCGCCGCCGTGAGCAATTGGTCTTTGGTCTGGAAGTGGCGATAGAAGCCGCCGTGGGTGAGGCCGGCGTCGTTCATGACGTCGGCGACGCTGGTATTGTCGATCCCGCGCTCCCGCACCAGTCTGGCCGCGCCCTCCACGATGCGGACGTGGCTTTTCTCCATCTCTTCGCGTGACACCCGCATACGCGGCGGCTCCGTTTCGGTCTTGACTAATTAGATTATAGCTGTCATCTATCCGCTTAGATGTCAAGTATCATCTAACAGGCGAGGCAGCACATGGCTCATCCGCGTATCCTGGTCACGGGCGCTACTGGCAAAACGGGCGCCGCTGTTGTCGCGCAACTGCGGGAGCGAGACTGGCCGGTGCGCGCGCTCGTGCATAGGCGCGACGCCCGCAGCGCCGCGCTCGATGCGCTGGGCGTGGAGACGATCGTCGCCGATCTTTTCGATCCTGATCAGCTTTTGGATGCCATGCAGGGCGTGGCGCGCGCCTATTATTGCCCGCCCTGGCATCCCTACATGCTGCAGAGCGCGATGGCGTTTGCCGTCGCGGCGCGGCAGGCGCGGCTCGAAGCCATTGTCGGACTGACACAATGGCTCGCGAGCCCGGCGCATCCTTCGCTCGCGACGCGGCAGAACTGGCTCACCGACAATGTCTTCGCCATGATTCCGGGCATCGCGCGGGTGAGTGTGAATCCCGGATTCTTCGCCGACAACTATCTACGCTTGATGCCGTTCGCGGCGCATCTCGGACTCTTCCCCTGGCCAACCGGAAAGAGTCGCAATGCCCCGCCTTCGAACGAGGATATCGCGCGCGTCGCGGTTGCCGCGCTGATGACGCCAGAGAGCCACGCCGGGCGCACCTACCGGCCGACGGGACCGATGCTGCTTTCTGCGCGCGACATGGCCTCCGTGCTCGCCCGCGTGCTGAAGCGTCCGGTGATGCATGTGGACATGCCGATGTGGATGTTCATGAAGGCGCTGCGCGCGCTGGGCATTTCGCCGTTCGAGCAGCTGGGCATTCGGTCTTACATCGACGAACACCGCGCCGGCGCGTTCGAGTTCAATGCGCCGACCCACCACGTGCTGGAGGTGACGGGACGCGCGCCAGAGGATTTCGAGACCATCGCGCGCCGTTACGCCGCCTTGCCGGACGCGCGGCGAACCTTCGGCAATTTCCTGGGCGTATTCGGCGATTTCATGCGTATCGGCATGACCCCCGCATACGATCTCGCTCGCTTCGAGCACGAACAATCGCACCCGATGCCGCCCGCGCCGCGTCTCGCCATCGAGGACGAGCGCTGGCAAATCGAGCACGGACCGCAACTCACAGGACGCCCACGGCAAAGCCCGTCACAGCTGGAAGCCGTGTCGTGAACGCGGCGCTGTTTCTCGCCTTTGTGGCCATCGTCGCGAGCTTCGTCGCAAGCGCGATCGCGGTGTTCCTGCGCGGGCCTACGCGTCTCGTGGCGTTGGGTGGGCTCGCGGCCTGGCTAGCCTATGCGGGGTTGCTCGGTTATTTCGGAATTGTCGGTGACGTGGATTTGCGCCCGCCAGGGACGGCGTTTCTCGTCCTGCCGGTTTTCCTGTTCGTGTTTCTGGTGTTGGCACGTTCGAAAGCCGGAGCACGCGTGGCGGCTGCCTTCCCGCTGTGGCTGCTGATCGGAGCGCAGGCGTTTCGCGTGCCGGTCGAACTCTTCCTGCATCAGCTCTGGCTCGATGGTCTCGCGCCGCGCATGCTCACCTATGAGGGCGCCAATTTCGATATCCTGATTGGCCTGTCGGCACCCTTCATCGCCATCATGTCCACGCGGGGACGTTTTGGGAAGGCGATAGCCTTGTTCTGGAGCGTTGGCGGTTTGGCCTCGCTGGCGAATGTGGCGGTGCGCGCATTGCTCACCGCGCCTGGCGCCGCCAACATCATTCACGCAGAAGTCCCCAACCTCGCCATCGGCACGGTCCCGTTCACTTACATACCGGGCTTCTTCGCGCCGCTCGCGCTCGTGCTGCACGTGCTGGCGATACGGTCGCTGCGAGCTCGCCTGAATCCAAGCCGCAGATCGCACCCGCGGTCACATCGTGAGGCCGCAGATGCAGCGTTTTCCTATACCGCCCCACATGATCGGGAGACACAAAGCCCATGGGGGCGCATTCAACGATAACTGTGATCTCGACGGTAATGTCGCTGCTCGCCATCATGTTCATGCGCTGCGCAAGCGCCAGATCGGTCGGGGCGCGCAGCCAAATTGGGGGGCTGGCCGCCCCCAAGCAAGCGCTGGGAGATGACTGTGTTTGCAGCCACGATCGAAACCGAGATCATGATCGCCGCATCTCCCGAGGAGATATGGGCCGTCCTCACCGACTTCGATGCATATCCGAACTGGAATCCGTTTATCCGACGGATCGGAGGCAGTGCTGTCGTCGGCGCACGCCTGCGGACTGAACTCACTCAATCCCCCGGTACCAAGCCGATGCGCTTCTCGCCACGCGTGCTCGCCGTCGAACCGGCACGGACG
>JBAQER010000157.1:0-2223 GCA_049286845.1 Bradyrhizobium sp. | reverse complement strand
GCTCCTGCACCATGAAGCTCAACGCCACCACCGAGATGATCCCGCTGACCTGGCCCGAATTCGCCGCGCTGCACCCGTTCGCGCCGCGAGGCCAGGCCGAAGGCTATCACGCGCTGTTCCACCGGCTGGAACGATGGCTGTGCGAGATCACCGGCTATGACGCGGTTTCGCTGCAGCCGAATTCCGGCGCGCAGGGTGAATATGCCGGCCTATTGGCGATCCGCGGCTACCACGCCGCCCGCGGCGAGCCGCACCGCAAGGTCTGCCTGATCCCCTCCTCGGCGCACGGCACCAATCCGGCCTCCGCTCATATGGCGGGCATGGAGGTCGTGGTGGTCGCCTGCGACAGCAGGGGCGATGTCGATGTGGCTGATTTGCGCGCCAAGGCCGAAAAGCATTCGCAAGACCTCGCCGCGATCATGATCACCTACCCCTCCACCCACGGGGTGTTCGAGGAGCATATAAGCGAGATCTGCGACATCGTGCATGGCCACGGCGGGCAGGTCTATCTCGACGGCGCCAACCTCAATGCCCAGGTCGGGCTGTCGCGGCCCGGCGACTACGGCGCCGACGTCAGCCACCTCAATTTGCACAAGACCTTCTGCATCCCCCATGGCGGCGGCGGTCCCGGCATGGGCCCGATCGGGGTCCGGGCGCATCTCGCCCCGTTCCTGCCGGGTCAGCCGGATAGCGCCGTGCCCTCTGCAGTCGGGCCGGTGTCGGCGGCGGCGTTCGGCTCGGCTTCGATCCTGACCATCTCCTACGTCTACATCCTGATGATGGGCGGCGAAGGGCTGACCCGCGCCACCGAAATGGCGATCCTCAATGCCAATTACATTGCAAGCCGGCTCGATCCGCATTTCCCGGTGCTGTACCGCAATGCCAAAGGCCGCGTCGCCCATGAATGCATCGTCGACCCCCGCCCGTTGAAGACGTCCAGCGGCGTCACCGTCGACGACATTGCCAAGCGGCTGATCGACTACGGCTTCCACGCGCCGACGATGAGCTTCCCGGTGCCGGGCACGCTGATGATCGAGCCGACCGAATCCGAATCCAAGGCCGAGATCGACCGCTTCTGCGACGCCATGATCGCGATCCGGCAGGAAATCGCCGAGATCGAGTCCGGCCGCTGGAAGGTCGAGGCCTCGCCGCTGCGCCACGCGCCGCACACCGTGCACGACATTGCCGACGATCTGTGGCAGCGGGCCTACAGCCGTGCCGAGGGTTGCTTCCCGGCCGGCACCTCGCGCTCCGACAAATACTGGTCGCCGGTCGGCCGGGTCGACAACGTCTATGGCGACCGCCATCTGATCTGCTCCTGCCCGCCGGTTACGGACTATGCAGAGGCGGCGGAGTGAGAAAATCGCGGGGCGCGCGTGCGGAGCTCAAACGTAATTTACGTCAAGGCGCAATCAGGACCGGATTCCAGCGCCACAGGCGATCATTGGTCAATTCGGTGCCGCCCCACCAGCGGCGGATCGGATTGTGCCGGCTGAAGTCTTCCTTGTGCGCTACAATCGCCTTGCCGGATTCGGTCAGTGAAAGTCGGCTTCGCTTGTATGCCTCGTCACGGCCCCGGTAGTTCCTCGTCTCGAGTGTGCGCAGTCCGTCGTCGAGGCCCACTACGGCTGGTCGCGGACCGTGCGCCAGCCCCTCGAGCAGGGAACCGATTTCCCAGTCGTTGAACACGCGCCGCTGGCGGAGCCCGCGAAGGTAAAAGAGCTCATTCGTCAGCGAGTATCCCCTCGCGATCAGTTCCAGCAGCCGCATTTCGGTCGCGCCAAGCCCCGTCGCGCTGGAGGGGAGCTCTTCGAGCATGTCAAGCAAGACCGGCCTCAGCAGCGGCAAAGCGCTCAAATCCCTGCCGAGCAAATCGAAGCAGGCCTCCGGCGTCGTCGCCCGATAAGCCCGCCAGGTCACGCTAGCGGTCTCAAGCTCTTCCTTGGTGACGTCGACGTGCGGCACGTGCCATCTGCCAAGCTCCTCGTGTGACGCGCTGATCAAATCGAAGTCGACAAGGCGCAATCTCAATCGGGCCATGATCTCCGGATGAGAACAGAAATAGTCGAGCAGCCAAACCAGTAGCAATTGGTCGTTCGGGCCCCGATCAAACCATAGCTCGACCGTCTCACAGTGCAGGCAGAAATCGAGCAATCCGAGATTCTTGCGAGCTCCGGTGGCACGAGGCCACCGGCCGGCAAAGTCCGACCAGTGAGTACCCGG
>JBAQER010000156.1:0-2501 GCA_049286845.1 Bradyrhizobium sp. | reverse complement strand
CCTATGTCTGGCTGCTGAGCCGCAAGCGCAAGTCCGCCGTGCGGTACGCCAATCTCGCCATGGTCAAGGAGGCGATGGGCGCGGGCTCGAGATTCCGGCGCCATGTGCCTCCTGTCCTGCTGTTTCTCGCGCTCGCCGCGCTGGCCGTGGCGATGGCGCGGCCGGTGGCGACCGTCACGCTGCCGACGCAGAAGCAGACCATCGTCATGGCGCTGGACGCCTCGGGCAGCATGCGCGCGAAGGACGTCGAGCCGAGCCGGCTGGTGGCCATGCAGAACGCCGCCAAGCAGTTCGTCGCCGAGGCCTCGCCGCGCACCAAGATCGCCGTCGTCGTGTTCGCCGGGACCGCCACCCTGGTGCAGCCGCCGACCGACGATCGGGAGGCGGTGATCGCGGCGATCGACCGCATCCAGTTGCAGCGCGCCACCGCGACCGGCAGCGGCCTGATCGTGTCGCTGGCAACCATCTTTCCGGACGCCGGCTTCGACGTCAGTACGGCCGTCTTCGGCCGCGACGCGCCGCGCAGCGGGCCGATCGGCGAAGCGAAGAAGGATGCGAAGAAGGATTTCAAGCCGGCCGAGCCGGGCTCCTACGCGAGCGCCGTCGTCATCCTGCTCACCGACGGCCAGCGCACCACCGGCCCCGACCCGATCGAGATCGCCAAGATGGCCGCCGACCGCGGCGTGCGCGTCTACACCGTGGGCTTCGGCACCACCTCGGGCGAAATCATCGGCTTCGAGGGCTGGTCCTTCCGCGTGCGCCTGGACGAGGAGACGCTCAAGACCGTGGCCCAGATGACGCGCGGCGAATACTTCTATGCCGGCACCGCGGCGGACCTGAAGAAGGTCTACCAGACGCTCAACTCCAGGCTGAGCCTGGAAAAGAAGGAGACGGAAATCACCGCGCTCTTCTCCGGCGTCGCGGCGCTCCTCGCGCTGCTCTCGGGGCTGCTGTCCCTGCTCTGGTTCAACCGGATCCTGTGACGGCCTGCTACGAGCTCGCGCAACTCAACATCGGCGTCATCAAGGGTCCGATCGATTCGCCGGTGATGGCCGAATTCGTCGCCAATCTCGATCGCATCAATGCGCTGGCCGAGCGTACGCCGGGCTTCGTCTGGCGGCTGCAGACGGAGGAGGGCAACGCCACCGCGATCCGGCCGTACGCGGACAACGAGAACATGGCCGTCAACCTGTCGGTCTGGAAGGACGTGGATTCCTTGCGACTCTTCGTCTTCCATACCGCGCATGTCGAAATCATGCGCCGGCGCCGGGAGTGGTTCGAGAAGATGGACGAGGCGTTCCTGGTGCTATGGTGGGTTCCGGAGGGCCACCGGCCGGGCATCGAAGAGGCCAAGGCCAGGCTCGAAATTCTGCGCCGCAAGGGCCCGACGGCCGAGGCGTTCACGTTTCGCCAGTCCTATCCGCCGCCCGATGCGCGGCAAACCCCGCCGGTCGAATTCGGCGACGAGTGCCCTGCCGCGTGATGAAGCTGATTGCGGTCAGCACGGGTCGTCCCCGCGAGGTCAAGTGGCAGGGCGAGAAGGTCCGCACCTCCATTTTCAAGGAGCCGGTCGCGGGCCGGGTGCGGATCGGGCAGCTCAACATCGAGGGCGATGAGCAATCGGACCTCGAAGTGCATGGCGGCGAGGACAAGGCGGTCTACGCCTATCCGTCCGAGCATTACGCATTCTGGCGCGATCAGCTGCCCGGCGTGGAGTTGCCCTGGGGCGTATTCGGCGAGAACCTGACCGTCGAAGGCCTGCTGGAAGGCAGCGTGCATAGCGGCGATCGCTTCCGCATGGGCTCGGCGGAGTTCGTGGTCACCGAGCCCAGGATGCCCTGCTACAAGCTTGCGCTGCGCTTTGGCCGGCCGGACATGGTGAAGCGTTTCATGAAGAGCGGGCGCGCCGGCTTCTACCTGGCGGTGCTGAAAGAGGGCGAAACCGGCGCAGGCGACGCCATCGAGCGAATCGGACATGGCCAGCAGCGCCTCAGCATCGCCGCCATCGTGGCGGCTAAAGTTCGATCTCGGGCTGACGCCCGCTGACGAGGTCGGCGAGGATGCGCCCGGAGCCGCAGGCGTGGGTCCAGCCCAGCGTGCCATGCCCGGTATTGAGGAATAGGTTGGGATACTTCGTGAAGCCGATGCAGGGCAGGTTGGTCGGCGTCGCGGGCCGCAGGCCGGCCCAATACTCGGCCCGCGACGGATCGCCGGCATCGGGAAAGAGCGCCATGACGCGCTTTACGATCGCATCGCAGCGGACCTTGTTGATTTGCGTGTTGTAACCGTCGAGTTCCGCCGTGCCCGCGATGCGCAGCCGATCGCCCATGCGCGACAGGACCAGCTTGTGCGCCTCGTCCGAGAGCGACACGGTCCAGGCGGCCGCCGGGTTCCTGACCGGCATCGTCACCGAGTAGCCCTTCAGCGGATAGATCGGCAGGTCGATGCCCAGCGGGCGCGCGAGCCGGGGGCTGTAGCTGCCGAGGGCAAGTACATAGGCG
>JBAQER010000155.1:0-14725 GCA_049286845.1 Bradyrhizobium sp. | reverse complement strand
TGCTTCGCATCGCCCCGGAATGACGGATTAGTCTTAGCGAAGATGTCAAAGTCAGCACAGCGCCAAGTGGGTTCCTGAGGCACTGCATTACCCGCGATTTTGCCGTATGCTCAATCCTATGTTTCCGGCGACCCTGCCGGAATCCCGCCTCCGGCCTTCGGCCGGTTTCGAGCCGGAGCTTTCATGATTCTTTCCGAGCCGTCCGTCGCCACGGACCAGCCCTCCGTTGCCCGTAACCGGCTGGTCCTGGTGGTCTATACCGCCGCGATCTTCGTCAGCGCGCTGCTGTTGTTCTCGGTGCAGCCGCTGTTCACCAAAATGGTGCTGCCGCGGCTCGGCGGCTCGCCGGCAGTGTGGTCGGTGGCGATGGTATTCTTCCAGTCGCTGCTGCTCGGCGGCTATGCCTATGCGCATTACCTGATGCAGATCCGCAACCGCACCATTCCGGTGGCGATCCATCTGGTGCTGCTTGCGATCGCATTGCTGTCGCTGCCGCTGTCGATCGCGGGCGGGTGGGGCGAGCCGCCGGCCTCGGGCTATGCTCTGTGGCTGCTGGGCCTGTTCGCGGTGTCGATCGGGCTGCCGTTCTTCGCGCTGGCCGCCAACAATCCGCTGCTGCAGGCTTGGTTCGTGCGCACCGGCCATCCCAACGGTCCTGACCCCTACTTCCTCTATGCCTCCTCGAATATCGGCAGTTTCCTGGCTCTGTTGTCCTATCCGGTGCTGCTGGAGCCGATGTTCACGCTGCGGACGCAGAACCTGATCTGGACCGGCGGCTACGGCCTGCTGATCGTCCTGATCGCGGCTTGCGCCGTGCTGATGCTGCGCTCGCCGGTCATGGCCGCGGCCGATATCCGTGCCGAGGACACCCACTCGCCGGCGCCGCCCTGGATCCTGCGCGCGCGCTGGATCTTTCTCGCCGCAGTGCCGTCGGGCCTCCTGATCGCGGTGACCGCGCATATTTCCACCGACGTCGCTGCCGCCCCGCTTCTGTGGGTGCTGCCGCTGTCGCTGTATCTGTTGACCTGGGTGCTGGTGTTCCAGTCGCGCCCGCTGCTGCCGCACAAATGGATGTTGCTGCTGCAGCCGCTGGCGATTGCGGGCGTGATCGTGCTGCTCGCCTTCGGCGGCGAGCAGAACCTGCTGCTGACGCTCGGCGGTCACCAGTTGTGTTTCTTCGTCATCGCGATGGCGTGCCATGGCGAACTGGCGCGAACCCGCCCGGCCGCGAAATATCTCACCGGCTTCTACGTCGCGCTGTCGTTCGGCGGCATGGTCGGCGGCCTGTTCGCCGGGTTGATCGCGCCGTTCACGTTCTCCTGGATCGCCGAATATCCGATCCTGCTGGCGCTGGCGGCGCTGTGCCGTCCGTCCGGCGGCAATGAGAGGCTGCCGCGCTGGAGCCAATGGTACTGGCCGTTTCTCGCCGCGCTGGCGGTGGCACTGATCCTTCCGGCCTACTACACGGGCAAGATGTTCACCTGGCTCGATGAACATCGGGTCTGGGTGATCGGCGCCGTCGGCGTGCTCTCGGCCTTGCTGGCGCTCGGATTGAATGCCAGCCGCTGGAAGATATTCGCGACCGTCGTGGTGGCGCTGGTGCTGCTGCGGGCCTATCCGTCCGACGACGGGCGGGTGGAAACCGTGCGCAGCTTCTTCGGCGTCCACAAGATCGTGGTGACGCCGAACGGCCAGTATCACGTGCTGATGCACGGCACCACGATCCACGGTGCCGAGAAATTCCAGAACGACGACGGCACTCCGGTGACCGGCCGGCCCGAGCCGATCACCTATTACCACAAGGACGGCGGCATTGGTCAGGCGATCGCGGCGGTGCGTGAACGCAAAGGCGCGCCGCTGCGGGCCGCGGTGATCGGGCTCGGCTCCGGCACGCTGACCTGCGCCTCCGAACCGGGCGAGAACTGGAAGTTCTTCGAGATCGACCAGTCGATGGTCGATACCGCGAAGGACCCGAAATACTTCACCTACATCCAGAAATGCGAGCCGGACCTGAAGCCCGTGATCGGCGATGCGCGGCTGACCTTCGCCAGGGAGCCTGATGGCATCTACGACCTGATCGTCGTCGACGCCTATTCATCGGACGCGATCCCGATCCATCTTGCCACCGAAGAGGCGATGAAGATCTACAAGGACAAGCTGGCGCCGCAAGGTGCTGTCGTGATGCATGTCTCCAACCGGCACCTGGAGCTGCCCAGCGTCGTGGTGGGCATTGCGGACGCCAACGACCTCAAGAGCTGGGTCTACAACGAGGATTCCGGGCGCGACAACGAATACATCTTCTCGACCTCGGTGGTGGTTTCGGCGCGCGAGGAGGCCGATGTCGGCAAGCTGGCGTCGTCGGACGACTGGGCGCTGGAGGAAGCCGACGAGCAGCAGCGGGTCTGGACCGACGATTATTCCAACGTGCTCGGCGCGGTGTGGCGGCGGCTGAAAAACGTCGAAGAGTAGCGTTCGGTTTCGATCGCTGCAGGGTCCGCGCCGCTGCCGGTCGTCAGTCGGACGCTGCGTCGTCGTTGAGAGGCGGATATCCGGCCGCAGAATGCTCGCCTTCCAGCTTCTGCGCCAGCAATCCGGCGATCTCGCCCGCCCGGTGCGGAGTCGAGAAAAAGAAACCCTGGATCTGGTCACAGCCGAGCTCGCGCAATTTGTCGACCTGGTCTGCACTTTCCACACCTTCGGCGATCGTGGACATGCCTAGCCCCTCTGCGAGGGTCACGATCGCCCGAACGATCTTCATGCTCTCGTTTTGCGTCGCCACATCGTCGATGAACGACTTGTCGATCTTGATCCTGTCGAAGGGGAATCGCCGCAGGGAGCTCATTGACGAATATCCGGTACCGAAATCGTCGATGGCGAGCCGGACTCCGAGCTGCCGTAGCCGTTCGAGCGATCCCTTGTGCTTCTGCGTCGTTTCCATCAAGACCGATTCGGTCAGCTCGAGCTCCAGGGCGCATGGGGCAACGCCAAACATGGCGAGGCTGTTCGCGACGATCCGATCGAGGTCGGACTCCCCCTTGAACTGTGCGGCGGAGATGTTCACCGCCACCAGCGGGGGTACCACCCCCTGATCCCGCCAGAGTCTGATCTGCCGGCAGGCCTGCTCGATCGCCCATTTTCCGATCGGCAGAATACTCCCGGTGGTTTCCGCGATCGGAATAAAGACCGTCGGCAGCAGCAAGCCGCGCGTCGGATGGTGCCAGCGGATCAGCGCCTCCAGCCCGACGATCCTTCCGGATTCGAGTTCCACTTGCGGCTGGTAGTATAATTCGAACTCCTGGCGCTCGATCGCCAGATGCAGGTCGGCGGCGAGCATCATCCGCTCGCGCAACTGCCGATCGAGTTCGGCCATATGGAAGCGAAACTGGTTGCGCCCCTCGTCCTTCGCCCGGTAGAGCGCGAGGTCGGCCTTCCTCATCATCGCCTCAGGCCCTTCCGCGTCCGGGCCATAGGGGACGATCCCGATGCTGGCGGTCGTATGCACCTGATTGCCATCGATTGAAAAAGGTGCGGCAAGGCTGGCGCCGATCTTGACGGCCAGCGTCTCGACGCCGACCACGTCCGTAATATCGTCCTGCAGCACCGCGAACTCGTCACCGCCGAAGCGGGCGACCATGTCGGTTTCGCGCACGCAGCCCCGCAGGCGATCGGCGACCGCCCGCAGCAGCGCGTCCCCGACCGGATGTCCCAGCGTGTCATTGACGTCCTTGAAATGATCGAGATCGAGATAGTGGACGGCGAACGGATTGGCGCCGCGTTGAGAGCGAGCGAACGCCAGTTGCAGCCGTTCGATGAAGGCCGCCCGATTGGAAAGTCCGGTCAGAAGATCGGTTCGCACCATGGCCGCGATCTTCTCGTCCGCCGATTTGCGCTCGGTGATGTCGTCGAGAATGCCCTCGATGGCGACGAGCCGGTGCTCCTTGTCGCGCACCGGGTATCCGCGTCCTTCGAGCCAGACAAGGGAGCCATCCGACTTCTTCAGGCGAAATGCGATCAGGGTGGAATCCACCCTTCCTTCTATGATGGATTTGATGTCGGCTGCGATAGCAGGATGGTATTCGCTTTCGATGAGCTGCATCCATCTGCTCGGCGACGCCAGCAGTTCTTCGGCCTCGTAGCCGTATCGTCGGACATTTTGCGACAGGTAGATCAGCCCGAACGGGGGCTGCGCGCTCAGCCGGTAGAGCATCGTCGGACTGTTTTCGACGATGCGGTTGGCGTCGGAGAATTTCTGCAGGCGGCGCGTTTGGGTGACCGCCGCGCCAACCAGTTCCGCCAGCGTCCTCAGTGTATCGATCTCGCCCGGTGACCATTTGCGTTCGCTGCGGCAGTCATCGAGGCCGATAAGACCCCACCATTGGCCCTCGGCAAACACGGGAACCGCCACCGTCGATCTGACGCCGCCAAGTTCGAAAAATCGGCGCACGGGATCCTCGAAATCCCGCGCGAGTCCCGCGACGGACTCGCCCCGCATGAGCTTCGGCACCCATGACCGAAGGCCGGCCTCGACCAAGGTGCGGCCCCGCGCATCATTGAAGGTGGCAGGCGTCGATGTGCCGGCTGCGCTCCACAGGTTGTGGCCGATGATGCGGCCCTCGTCGATTGGCCCGGCCGGATCGACCTCGAGCATGTGCACCCGGCCGACATTGGTCGCGAGACCGATATGCTCGAGCACCTTCGGAATCGAGCGCGCCAGGTCGCTTGCGCGCAGCAATTCCTTCGCGCTTCTGGAAATGGCTTCAAGCAGCAGGTCGCGCCGATGGGTTTCCAGCGTCGCGAGAGAATTGGTCAGCCGCTCGCGGTCCGATGCCTCTGACTGGTATTGTGTTTTCAGCTTGTCGACCACGACGTCACCGGAAGGGTGGGAGCGCCCTCAGCATGTGAGCGCCCCTCGATGCAATTGTTTCAAATGTTAGCGGGCAGCCGTCGACTTCCGGTTGCGACGATCGTTCAAGTTGTCGGTAAACATGGTCGGCAAGCATGGCGGCGTTGCGGAAGCCCGGCTCCGAAGCTCCCAAGGGAACTCCCAAGTATGGAACTCCCAAGTATGCCGCCGTTAACCTTGAAATTCAATTGACGAGCATCGGGTTGCCGTCGCCTCGCATGGGCGGGCACCAGCAGGCTCGATCGATGAAGACGCGCGTCAGTCCTGATAGGTGAACAATCCGCGCGGCTGATAATACGGGCGCGGCTGATAGTAGCCCGGCGGCGCGTATTGCGGGGTATAGCCGCGATCGTATTGCTCACGCGGATAGACCTGCGCGCCATAGAGGCGACGGCTGCGCGGCGCCGGATAGCGCGCCTCGTTCGAAGAGCCGTCGGCCGGATAGATATAGCCGTCATCGGCCTGCGCCCGGGACTCAGCCTGCGGCGCAATGTCGCCCGGCTGCGGCGTCAGCACGATCGGATCGCCGGCGGCGTTGTATTGCGGCGCTGCGTCCCGGCGCGCCACGGCGGTGTTGCCGCGGCCCCGCGGGTTGCGCACCAGCGCGATCTGCGCGGAACCGGTCAGGCTCACGGTGGTGTTGAGCACGCCTTCTTTTTCCACCAGCGCATACAGCGTTGCGGCGTTGGCGCGCGACAGCCGCACGCAGCCGTGCGACGCCGGGCTGCCGAGGCGGCTCACCGAGTCGGTGCCGTGAATGGCGTGGCCGATCTTGGTGAAGAAGATCGAGTGCGGCATCGGCGCGTCGTCGAACTCCTTGGAGTAGTGGTCTGGCTCCATGCGGAAGGTCCTGAAGCTGCCGTTCGGCGTCTCGTAGGACGGCAGGCCGGTCGACACCGGCCACTGGTAGCGCTCGACGCCGTCGACCGCGACGGTCATCAGCTGCGCATTCTTGTCGACGGTGATGGCGACTTTGGCCTGGACAGCGCCGGTGGCGAACAGCAGCAGGCCGGTGAAAGCAATGAGGAAGGAACGCATCTTACCTTTGGCCTCCAGGCCCGCTTGCAGCGCCGCGGCTCTCCGTCCCCCGCAACCAATATGCCCGGATTCCGGTTTTGGTTCCAGTGGCCCTCACAGCATCGTTAATGCGGCGCGCGGCGCAAACAAGGCGGAGGCGGGGCGCAATCCGGCCGCTGGTGTTGACGCTTTTGCGAGTGGCAAGTCTTCGGGCGTCATTCCGGGATGGCGCTACGGCGCGCCCCGGAATGAAGCGCTTTCGCGCTTCAATTCTTCAGCCGGTACCCGGTCCGGAAGATCCACCACACCGCCACCATACAGAGGCCGAGGAACGCTACCGTCATGCCGACGCTGAGGCCCACGCTGACGTCGGAGATTTCGTAAAAGCTCCAGCGGAAGCCGCTGATCAGATAGACTACCGGATTGAGCAGTGTGATGGTGCGCCAGCCCGACGGCAGCATGTTGACCGAGTAGAAGCTGCCGCCGAGGAAGGTCAGCGGCGTCACCACCAGCATCGGGATCATCTGCAGCTTCTCGAAGCCGTCGGCCCAGATGCCGATGATGAAGCCGAACAGGCTAAAGGTGACGGCGGTCAGCACCAGGAAGGTCAGCATCCACCAGGGATGCAGGATGTGCAGCGGTACGAACAGCGCGGCGGTGGCGAGGATGATCAGGCCGAGGATGATCGACTTGGTCGCGGCGGCGCCGACATAGCCGAGCACGATCTCGAAAGACGACACCGGCGCCGACAATATCTCGTAAATGGTGCCGACGAATTTCGGAAAGTAGATGCCGAACGAGGCGTTGGCGATACTCTGCGTCAGCACCGACAACATCACGAGCCCCGGCACGATGAAGGTGCCGTAGCTGACACCCTCGACCGAGGTGATGCGCGAGCCGATCGCAGCACCAAACACCACGAAATACAGCGAGGTGGAAACCACCGGCGAGACGATGCTTTGCAGCAGCGTGCGCCAGGTGCGCGCCATTTCGAACAGATAGATCGCGCGGACGGCCCGGAAATTCATGGCGCCCTCACCAGGCTGACGAAGATGTCTTCCAGCGAACTCTGCCTGGTATCGAGATCCGAGATGCGGATGCCGGCGCTCCGGAGGTCGCTGAGCAGGCTGGTGATGCCGGTGCGATCGCCCCTGGTGTCGTAGTCGTAGGTCACGGCGCGGCCATCGTCCGACAGTTCGAGGTTATAGGCGGCAAGGCTGGCGGGGATCGCATCGAGTTTGGCCTGCAGGTGCAGCTTCAACTCCTTCTTGCCGAGCTTCTGCATCAGGCCGGCCTTGTCCTCGACCAGGATGATCTCGCCCTTGTTGATGACGCCGATCCGATCAGCCATCTCCTCGGCCTCTTCGATGTAATGCGTGGTGAGGATGATGGTGACGCCCGACGCCTGCAGCGCCCGCACCACCTCCCACATCCCCTTGCGCAATTCGACGTCGACGCCGGCGGTCGGCTCGTCGAGAAACAGGACCTGCGGCTCGTGCGACAGCGCTTTCGCGATCATCACGCGGCGCTTCATGCCGCCGGACAGCGTGACGATCTTGGAATCCTTCTTGTCCCACAGCGACAGGTCCTTCAGCACCTTTTCGATATGGGCGGGGTTTTTCGGCTTGCCGAACAGGCCGCGGCTGAAGCTCACGGTCGCCCACACCGTCTCGAACGCGTCGGTGTGCAGTTCCTGCGGCACCAGCCCGATCAGCGAGCGCGCGGCGCGATAATCGGCGTTGATGTCATGGCCGCCGACGCTGACGCGGCCTTCGCTCAAATTGGCGATGCCGCAGACGATGCTGATCAGCGTGGTCTTGCCGGCGCCGTTCGGTCCCAGCAGCGCAAAAATCTCGCCGCGATTGATCTCGAGGTTGATGCCGTTCAGCGCCTTGAAACCGGAACCGTAGGTCTTCGACAAATTTGCAACAGATATGATGGGAGTCATGCGGGGCTTGAGGGTCTGAATTGAAAATTGCGGGAGGCCTGGAGCGGCACTGCGGCGCGTTTCGGGCAGGCAGGGGCGAGCAGCAACAGATAGGAACGGAGAAGTCGAAATGCAATCGGTGCCCGTGCCGAAACTATTCGGTTCAACTGCTCAATAAATCGCCGGGATTCTTGGCGGCTTCGAAACGGGGGATGAGGTCGGCGGGAAGCGACACCAGTTTCGCCGAGCGGTCGATCGAATCGCCGAAAATTGCGGCGCCCGCGATCTGTTTGGCTAGCCGGGTGTATTCGGACCAGATCAGGTAAAGCATCAGGGGCGGCTGCTCTCCGTTTGCCAGCAAGCGCCCACAGCGCTCGACGGCACCTTCCGTGAGCCACCAGCGCTGCGACAGCGTCACCAGCTTCCTGAAATTGCGCAGCGTGCCGGATTGTTGCGCCGGAGGGACGCCGGCCAGTTCCGCGCAGTGGGTCAGCCAGTTCAGGCCGGCCACAATGGCAATGGAGAAATCCGCCGTCGCAGTGCCGGTGAAATCGATCACGGTGTCGGCATGGGGACGCTGGAAAAGATAGGCATCGATCATTTCGATCTGACGGGAAGCGGCGCTCAGCAGCCCGGAATCATGACCGGGCACCGCCATCACATACTGCATCGCTTCCAGCCGGGTGTGATCCCAAACCGAGCCGACATCGCCGTCGACGTCCGACAGCGTTCGCTTGCAGGCCGGATAGATCAGTTTGCCCTGGTCGACGTCGGCGAGATATCGGGGAACGCGCTTGCCGAGGTCATCGAGGAGAACGTCAGGTGGGACGAAGCCTCCCGGCGATCGCGTCGCCGCCGGGCTCTCAGACGACTGCCTCTTCGAATGCAACCAGCCGAACAATCCGCTGCCCCGATGAAGGGTTCACGCAAACCTTAACCCCGATCGAGCCAACTATCGACCGCCTTTTTTGGCCGCGGGTCGGACTCGATCGGGTACCGGCGATTACGTCTCTTGATTGCCTGAGGGGCGATCGTCCTTGTATCCCAGCGGCTTGCCGGTGGATCGGTTGATCAGATGCATCCGCGTACAGGACGGGCATGTGACAAATACGTAGGTCTTGTCATCGGCAGGCTTCTCGTCGTCCGGCCAGGTGTGCTGAACGTTCAGGCCGGTTTGCGGACATCGAAAAACGAAGGCTGCCATGGCCTAATTGAGGCGCAGGCATACCGCGCCGGCATTGACCGGCATCAATTTGCGGTGGGGCCTTACTTTCTTTTGGGTGGGGGTTGCTCGTCCTTGGCCGCTTCCTCGGCGAGCAATTTCAACACCATCTGGCGCCGGGCCTCATCCCTGTTGTTCGGGTCGGCCAGGAGCTTGCGGTAGTGTTCAAGGTTCTGCTGGTGAATAAATCTTTCCAGATCCATGGCGCCTCTCCGAAGGATACCATCTCTTCTAATCTTGCGCCTGCAACTGCCGCACGTCCAGATTTCCGCGAGGATAATTTAGGGCAATAGTGCTTACGGGTGCCCGGGAATTAGAATTTGCCTCAAGGCGAGCGGGTCCGGACGTGTGCTTGGCAGCCTATGCAGGTTCTTACACGCGCTCGACGAAACTATCGACCACCTTCTTCTCGCCGGCCTTCTCGAACGCGATGGTGAGCTTGTTGCCGTCGATCTTCACCACGTTGCCGTAGCCGAATTTCTGGTGAAACACGCGGTCGTCCAGCGAAAATTCCGACGTGGTGCCGGTGGATTTCGCGATCAGCTCGCCTTCGATGGTCAGGGGCGCGCGCTTGTTGCGCGAGAAGCCCTCGCTGCGCGAACGCGAGGTATCGCTGCGCGAACCTGAAAACGGTGACTGGCTTTCATTGAAACCGCCGCCGGCCTGTCCGCCGCCACGGCCGCCGTTCTGGCCGCGCGCACGCTGGGCCTGCGCGCGCTGCCAGCCCGGCGTCGAATAGCTGGAGCCGAAGGATTCCACATTGTCGAAGCGCGAGGGGCCGTAGCCGCCGCTGCCGCCCCAGCCCGAGCCGCCCTTGGATTCCGTGATCTCGACATTCGGCGCCGGCAGTTCATCGAGGAAGCGCGAGGGGATCGTGGTCGACCACGTGCCGTGGATCCGGCGATTGGTGGCGAAATAGAGTTTGGCGCGGCGGCGCGCGCGGGTCAGCCCGACATGGGCGAGGCGGCGCTCTTCTTCGAGGCCGGCGCGGCCCTGTTCGTCGAGCGTGCGCTGGCTCGGAAACAGGCCTTCCTCCCAGCCGGGCAGGAACACGTTGTCGAATTCCAGCCCCTTGGCCGAATGCAGCGTCATCAGCGACACCGCATCGTCCTCGGCGCCGCCGTCGCGGTCCATCACCAGCGAGATGTGTTCGAGGAACCCTTGCAGGTTCTCGAACTCCTCCATCGAGCGCACCAGTTCCTTGAGGTTCTCGAGCCGGCCGGCGGCGTCGGCGGAGCGGTCCTTCTGCCACATTTCGGTGTAGCCGCTCTCGTCGAGCACGATCTCGGCCAAATCGGTATGCGAGGTCACCTCGCGCTGCGCGCGCCAGCGATCGAAACTGGCGATCAGGTCGCGCAGGGACCCGCGCGCCTTCGGCTTCAGCTCATCGGTCTCGACCACGGCGCGGGCAGCCTCGAACAATGGAATCCGGCGCTTGCGGGCGTGGTCGTGCAGCATCTGCACGGTGGCGTCGCCGAGCCCGCGCTTCGGCACGTTGACGATGCGCTCGAAGGCGAGGTCGTCGGCCGGCGAGTTGATGGTGCGCAAGTAAGCCAGCGCGTCGCGAACTTCAGCGCGTTCGTAGAACCGCGGCCCGCCGATCACGCGATAGGGCAGGCCGAGCGTGACGAAGCGGTCTTCGAATTCGCGCATCTGGAACGAGGCCCGCACCAGGATCGCAATGTCGTTGAGCTTGTTGCCGGCGCGCTGCAGTTCCTCGATCTCCTCGCCGATGGCGCGGGCTTCTTCTTCGGAGTCCCAGGAGCCGGTGACGGTGACCTTTTCGCCGTCGACGTCTTCGGTGCGCAGCGTCTTGCCGAGCCGGCCTTCATTATGGGCGATCAGGTGCGAGGCGGCGGCGAGGATGTGGCCGGTGGAGCGGTAGTTGCGCTCGAGGCGAATGACCTTGGCGCCGGGAAAGTCGTGTTCGAAGCGCAGGATGTTGTCGACCTCGGCGCCGCGCCAGCCATAGATCGACTGGTCGTCGTCGCCGACGCAGCAGATGTTCCTGGGGGGCGTCATTCCCGGTTGAGCGACGATACTTGCCTCGTTATTCCGGGGCGCACCGTCAGGTGCGAACCCGGAATCTCGAGATTCCCCGATGTGCAATTGCACATCGTGGTTCGTGCCTTCGGCACGCCCCGGAATGTCGGGAGAATCTGTATGCCCGGGAATGATGGAGGAGAGAGCCACGCCCGGCTTCGACGGCGCCTGCGCCAGCAGCCGCAGCCACAGATACTGCGCGACGTTGGTGTCCTGGTATTCGTCGACCAGGATGAACTTGAAGCGGTGCTGGTATTGCCGGAGCACGTCGGGGTGTTCGCGGAACAGCCGGATGTTTTCCAGCAAGAGATCGCCGAAGTCGGCGGCGTTGAGGATTTTCAGGCGTTCCTGATAGGCCGCATAGAGCTTGCCGCCGCGGCCATTGCCGAACACGGCGGCTTCGCCCGGCGGCACCTGCGATGGCGTCAGCCCGCGGTTCTTCCAGCCGTCGATCAGGCCGGCCAGCATGCGGGCCGGCCAGCGCTTGTCGTCGATATTGTCGGCGGCGAGCAGCTGCTTGAGCAGCCGGATCTGGTCGTCGACATCGAGCACGGTGAAATTGGATTTCAGCTGCACCAGCTCGGCATGGGTACGCAGGATGCGGCCGCCGATCGAATGGAAGGTGCCGAGCCACGGCATGCCTTCGACGGCCTGGCCGAGCATTTGCCCCAGCCGCAGCTTCATCTCGCGCGCCGCCTTGTTGGTGAAGGTGACGGAGAGGATTTCGCCGGGCCGGGCGCGGCCCTGGCTGAGAATGTGGGCGATCCGGCAGGTCAGCACGCGGGTTTTGCCGGTGCCGGCCCCCGCGAGCACCAGCACGGGACCGTCAAGCGTTTCCACCGCCTCGCGCTGCTCGGGATTGAGGCCGGCGAGATATTGCGGGGTCGCGGCCGCCCGCGCACGCGCGGCAATGCCGCCCGCCGCAGGCTGGTGGTCGGGGATGCCGTGAGGGCTCAGTCTGTTCGGCTCGGTCATATGCGAATCGTGTTCCGCCCACGATGGCACCGCGGGGCCGTGAAGGGGAGCCTTCATAGCAGGATTGAACGGCATATAGGGCTTTGGCGGCGGTTTTGACAGGTTTTATCCCGTGCCAAGACAGGCGCCGTTTCGCCATTCGAGACCGATTTTGTTCCCTTGGTCTCGGCAATTTGAGCGTTTTCCGCACAGCGAAGCCCCGGAACTTCCGTTCCCGGCCCGGATTATTTCCACAGCCGATGCGCGATGCCGTCAGTCGCGCTGAAGTCGAAACGGAGTTTGGGAAACAGAGGAGCTGACCATGCTGAGCTGGGTTGTCACGTTTTTGATCGTCGCGCTTATCGCCGGTATTCTGGGCTTCGGCGGCGTCGCCGGAGCCTCCATCGAAATCGCCAAGATCATCTTCTTTGTCGCGCTCGTGCTCTTCCTGGTCTCGGCCGTGATTGGTCTGGCGCGCGGCCGCACCCGCGTATAGGGCTCGCTACTTCGAGGGCATCGCAATCTTGCGGCCGATGCCCTCGGGGCGCGCCACCGCGGCGTGGGCGTTCGCCACCGCCTCGATGCGGGCGCGGATGTCGGGCGGAAACGGCGCCGTCTTCCGGGCGTTCATGTCGATGTGAATGGTCATGTTTTCCGAGGTGGCGGACAGCCAGCCCTCGGTGGCGTGGCGCAATTCCTCGAACGTGTGCAGCCGCTTTTCGTCGGCGCCAAGCAGAAAAACCGAAATCTGCACGGGATCGCCGAGGTGGATCTCGCGCAAATAGCGCACGTGGCATTCTGCGGTAAAGGTCGAGCCGTGGCGCTCCTTCATGTAGGCCGGGCCGATCCCGAGCTGCAGCCACATTTCGTCGATCGCGCGGTCGAACATCACATTATAGTAGGCCATGTTGAGATGGCCGTTATAGTCGATCCATTGCGGCTCGATCTGCATCACCGACGACAAGAACGGCGAGGGCGGAAGCGGCATATCCTTGGCGGCGGCGGCAGTCGTCATCGATCCATCCCTGTCTGTCCGATCTGGTCTCTTGACCCCTTATATATCCTTTGCCACGGTCTTTTCGCCGGGAGGATATCGTGAGCCTGATCATCACCAATAATTTGCCGCGGCCGGAGCCGCAGGCGCTGGCCAGCACCGTCGAAGCGCTCGCCGCGCGGTTCGGCAACCGTCTGATCACCTCGCAGGCGGTCCGCGAACAGCACGCCCATACCACGACCTGGTTGCCCTCGCAGCCGCCGGATGCCGTGGTCATGGCGCAGGAGACATCGGATATCCAGGACGTGGTGCGGATTTGCGCCAGGTATGGCGTTCCCGTGATCGCGTTCGGCACCGGCACCTCGCTGGAGGGGCAGGTCAATGCGCCGGCCGGCGGGATCTGCATCGACCTGCGCGACATGAACCGGATCCTTGAAGTCCACACCGAGGATCTGGATTGCGTGATCCAGCCCGGCGTCACCCGCAAGGCGCTCAACGAGCATCTGCGCGACCAGGGATTGTTTTTTCCGATCGACCCCGGCGCTGACGCCTCGCTCGGCGGCATGGCGTCGACGCGCGCCTCCGGCACCAACGCGGTGCGCTACGGCACCATGCGCGACAACGTGCTGGCGCTCAAAGTGGTGCGCGGCGACGGCGAGATCATCACGACCGGCACCCGGGCGAAGAAATCCTCGGCCGGCTATGACCTGACGCATTTGTTCGTCGGCGCCGAAGGCACGCTCGGCATCATCTCCGAACTCACCATCAAGCTGCGCGGCATTCCCGAGACCATCGCGGCGGCGGCGTGTTCGTTCGAGACGGTGCGCGGCGCCTGTCAGGCCACCATTCTGGCGATCCAGACCGGCATTCCCGTGGCGCGCATCGAGCTGCTCAACGCGGCGCAGGTCAAGGCCTGCAATTCCTATTCGAAGCTGTCGCTGCCGGAGACGCCGCTGTTGCTGCTCGAATTCCACGGCAGCGAGATCGAGGTCGCCGAGCAATCGAAGAATTTCAAGGAAATCGCCGCAGAATGCGGCGGCGGCGAATTCACCTGGACCACCAAGCCCGAGGACCGCACCAAGCTCTGGCAGGCGCGGCATGACGCCTATTGGTCGGTCAAGGCGCTGCGTCCCGGCGCCGGCGTGGTGGCGACCGACGTCTGCGTGCCGATTTCGCGGCTCGCCGATTGCGTCACCGAGACCGAAGAGGACCTGAAGCGGCTCAATCTCCTGTCGCCGATCGTCGGCCATGTCGGCGACGGCAATTTCCACTGCTCGCTGCTGTGCGACGTCGACGACGCGGAAGAGATGGCGCGCGGCGAGGATTTCATGCACCGGCTGGTCGAGCGCGCGCAATCGATGGGCGGCACCTGCACCGGCGAGCACGGCATCGGGCAGGGCAAGCAGAAATACCTCGAAGCCGAACTCGGCCCCGAGGCGCTCGACGCCATGCGCGCGCTGAAGAAGGCGCTCGATCCGCAGAACATCTTCAACCCCGGAAAGATATTGCCGGCGGTGTAGGGCTGCCTGGTGCCGCGGCGGATTTCGGGGAATCACGGGACCAGTTCGAATTGCAGCATCATCTCATTGTCCTCATGCTCGAGGACATGGCAGTGCCACGGATATTTTCCGGGAACGCCCTCGAAGCGTGCGATGATTCGGACGA
>JBAQER010000154.1:0-8304 GCA_049286845.1 Bradyrhizobium sp. | reverse complement strand
GCCGTGGAGATGGTGACAAAATACGGAATGGACGCAAAAGTCGGGCAGCGGACCTACGCGCCACGCCCGCAGAGCTTTCTGCCGGCCATGCAGGACATGGTTGTTGGTGCGGCAGAGGCGACGGGACGGGAGATTGATCTTGCCGTGCGCGATCTGGTCGAGGCGGGGGACGTCCGCGCAGGCGCAATTCTTGAAAAACGTCGAAGCGATCTTAACGCGGGCGCAGAGCTCCTGATCGCGCGAGAGACATTAACAGCGGAGGATTTCGAGCCGCTGCGTCCGGTCGCCGCGCGCCAAATCGAAAAAGCGACGGTGTGAAAAGCCGGACGCTCTCTTAAGTCCGAGTCGATTGCCTACGCTGTCCAGCTTATTTCTGGAAATCGATGGGACCGGAGAGTTTTGGATGTCCCCCAATTATAGGGGCAGACGGATACGCAGGTGCCCGGAAGGTTCAGGTATTCTCCGCTTTCGGTAACGGCCAAAGCAGAAGCATGAGACCTGCGGCGGCCGCGATACATGCGCCGATGCCGAAGGCGGCAGCCGGGCCGCTGGCCATCCAGAGCACGCCAGCCCCGGCGCTTGCAGCGAACGTCGCCACGCCGATGGCGACGTCGTAGATTCCGAATGCGGCGCCGCGCAGGCGATCGGGTGCGGCATCGGCGACGACTGCCCCTAGAAGCCCCTGCGTTACTCCGAGCTGCAGGCCCCAGAGCGCGGCTCCGAGCGCCGTCAACCATATGTCGCCAGCGGCGGCCAAGACGACATCGGCGCCGATCAAGATGACCGTGCCGATCGCGAGTTGGAGGCGGCGGTCGAAATGGTCCGCGAGAACGCCGAACGGATAGGCTGCCACCGAATAGACGAGGTACATCACGACCAGCATCATCGGAACGTAGGCGGCGCCGATGCCGATGTCGTGCGCTTTGAGCACGAGGAACGCAGGACTGAAGCGCGCCAGAGACAAAAGGCTCGCGATCACGATCGCCCACCAGAATTGCGCCTGCAAGGCTGCGAGATCGCTGCGCCGTATCGGGAACCGCCGCTGGTCCCCGTCATGGCTGAAAGGCAATTCCTTGACGGTCACGAGCAGCACGATGATTGAAAGATAGGTCGGGATCAGTGCGATCCAGAACACCAGACGGAAATCATCGCCGCTCAGCCTCATGAGGCCGACCGCAAGCAGTGGCCCCACAACGAAACCGGTGAAGGCGAGCTCTAGGCGCAAGCCGAACCCCGATCCCCGAATCTCCGGGGCCGTCAGGTCCGCGAGGAATGCATCGCGCGGAGCATCGCGAATGCCCTTGCCGAGCCGATCGATTACCCGGGCGGCCAACACGGTGGATACCGTCTCGGCAAGCGGGAACAACGTCTTGACGATTGCCGAAAGAGTATAACCAAAGACGACAAGCGGCTTGCGTCGTCCGATCCAGTCGCTCGCAGCTCCCGAAAAGATCTTGATGAAGGAGTTCGCCGCCTCTGCTATTCCTTCGATGAGGCCGACGGACGCCATGCTGGCGCCCAGCACTTTCACGAGAAAAACCGGCAGGAGGCCGTAGATCATCGCCGACGACATGGCCGTGAGCATGCTGACGCATCCAAGCGCGGCGACATTGGGCGGCAGCCGCCGCGGTATGCGCGCGTCCCGCGTGGGAATGACTGGACGAGGCGCTGTCATCTCTCGTAAACGCCGACGAGGATCGCTTCGGCCAGGACATGTTTGCGCGCTTCCTGTTCGACGTTTCGGCAAGATGGGTCTTTGCGCAACGCCAGACGATCGACCGAGAGCGCAAGCAACCGGAAGTGATAATGATGAGGCCCATGGCCGCGTGGCGGGCAAGGACCGCCGTAGCCGAGCCGCTGGAAGTCGTTGATTGCCTGCTTGAAACCTTGCCTCTCGGCGTGCTGAGCGGCACCCGCCTCGATCGCCGTATGAGCCGTCGGGATGTCGTAGGCCACCCAATGATGCCACGTACCCGCGGGCGCATCTGGATCATCGCAGAGGACGACAAAGCTTCGAGTTCGCGCTGGTGCGCTGCTCCAATTTAGGGGAGGGGACACGTCTTCGCCATCGCAGGTGAAGCGACTTGGGATCGCTGACCCGTCGGCAAGGGCAACTGAGCTCAGCCGCATGAACCATTTCCGTAAAATGATGCGCCAGTTTCGACTTCAGCGGATTGATACGAGTCAATATCGCAAGGCTCGCGGTTTGTGCCGCGCGGGCGGCCGTCATTTGCTCACGTCGCGGCCTTTGACGATGCGGGCTTAATCAACTCGCCGAGGTCGGGCTCCCCGCAACTAGCCAACATGACATTTCGCACCGCATCGCGCAGTCGCAGACCTGAGGTGAAATCCGCACCCGACGGCATTACCGGCTCTCCGATCTCGACGCTGATCGCAGCGCGCTGGGGGAACCATTGCTCGCCGCGCAGCATCGATCGCGTGCCGCGGATGATGCCGGGCAGGATGGGAAGGTTTGCGTCGGCCGCCACCTTGAGCGCACCAAAATAGAACTGCGACAGGCCCTGTCCCTATCGTAAACCTTATCCGGCTAGCGGGTGGCGGCGAATCGGACGATGCTGTCGTGCGAGAGGGATCTTTGCAGGCTCACTGGTTGGATGGTCGTCGATCTAATCCGGTCGCGGGCAACGCTTGAGGCAGAGATTTGGACCTTGCGCCAGCAAATAAACGTTCTGCGGCGAACTGCTCCAAAGAAACTTTCCTTCAGCGCCATCGACCGATTGGTATTCGTTGGTCTCTACCGGTTGTTCCCTAAAGTGTGCGATGCGTTGGCGATCGTGAAGCCAGACACCATTGTCCGCTGGCACCGCGCTGGGTTCAGATCGTACTGGCGTCGGAAGTCGCGACCTTGTAGCGGTCGGCCGACGGTGCCGCTGGAGATACGCCGGCTGATCCGCGAGATGAGCATAGCCAATCCGCTGTGGGGAGCGCCACGGATCCATGGCGAGCTTCTCAAGCTCGGCATCAGTATCGGACAAACGAGTGTGGCCAAGTATATGGCCAGGCGAAGACGCCCGCCATCTCAAGGCTGGAAGACGTTCCTTCACAATCACGCCGACGGCATCGTCGCGATGGATCTGTTCGTCGTACCGACAATCTCGTTTCGCCTGCTTTGCGGTTTGCTGGTTGTGGGGCATGGCCGACGGCAGATTTTATGGTTTGGCGCCACAGCGCATCCGACCGCAGAATGGATCGCAAATCAAATCACGGAAGCTTGCGGCTGGGAACAAGCTCCCCGATATCTGATCCGCGATCGGGATGGGGCCTATGGCGAGGTCTTCATCCGAAGACTTCGATCAATGGGTATTTGCGATCGACCAACGTCGCCGCGCTCCCCCTGGCAAAACGGATATGCTGAAAGGCTGATCGGTTCGATCCGCAGGGAATGCGTTGATTATATCATCGTCTTAGGCGAACGACATCTTCGTCACGTCTTGCTTTCGTACATGCAATACTGAGGTACGCACGCATCTATCGTTGAACAAGGATGCGCCGGCACCGCGCTCCGTTCAGAGAGCTGGACACATTCCTTACCGCCCGATCTTGGGTGGATTGCATCACCAATATGTCCGGGTTTGATTTACGGTAGGCACAAGGGAAATCTTGAGGTTATTTTTCTCCTTCTGACGACCTTGTTTGATGTTATAAATACGGTCGCCAATTCGGCATATCCGAGCAGGTCGTGTTTGAAATAGATGGCCTACGACACCAGTATCTCCGGTTTCGTAATCGTTTCTCGCAAGAAGCTCATGAACCGTCCCCCGACAGCACCATCGATGACACGATGATCGTAAGCAAGCGCGAGTGGGAGCATTAGCCGCGGAACGAAAGCGCCATTCACGTCGACCATCTTGCGGGCAGCGCGAGCCATGCCGAGCACTGCAACTTCGGGTGCGTTGATTGTCGGCGTGAAGGCTGTCCCACCGAGTTGGCCCAGGTTTGTAACCGAGAAGCATCCACCTTCGGTGTCGCTAAATGCTAAGCGCCCTGATCGGGCCATTTCGGCCAGATCACCGACGTCCTTGGCAATCTGGAAAAGCTCCTTCTTGCCAGCATCCTTGATCACCGGCGCAATCAAGCCAAGCGATGTATCAGTCGCAAAGCCAATGTGACAATATCTCTTGAGCACGAGGTTCTCGCCTGTGGAATCGAGAGAAGCATTGAATTCGGGAAATTCCTTCAAGGCGAGGGCGCAAGCTTTGATGATAAAGGGAAGCAGGGTGAGCCGCACGCCTGCCGCGTCTGCCCGGGGTTTCAGTTGCCCACGCAGAGCTTCGAGGCCGGTAATATCAGCATCATCGAACTGGACCACCATCGGAACGTTGACCCAACTCGCCTGCATGCGCCTTGCGATTACGCGCCGGACCCGGTTCAGGGGCCGAATTTCGATTTCGCCAAAAAGGGAGTAATCGTATGTCTCGACGATGGGAAACGTCGAACGGGCGTCGGATTGGGAAGCCATGAGACTAACTCCCTGTCAATTGGGCGATTGGGACCGCACGGCGGCCGCGCATTGCTAGGCAGCGAACACGGCATCACCACTCTTGCCATCGAGACCAGGATGGTAATCGAAGCGCACGACACCGACGGCTGCTTTGCCCGCAACAGCTTGCACAACGCGCGCTACACCGGAAGTGCCAAAACCGCCGCACAGCTCAATGGCCGCAATACCTCGCTCGACCAATGACTTGGCAACCCGCTCGGCCTCAGCATAGTTTGCGACGCCAACGACCGTGAGATCGACCTGTGGCGTGCGCACCGTACCGCTGTGCTTCGCCGGATCAGCTTCGGGTGCCAAAAAGATAAACGCTGCTTGCAATGACATTTTCAAGAATCGCCTGTTAGCCAGCCGGCTTCAGCCCGTCTGAAAACTTATGATCAACGCTGAAGGTATTGCCTCATGCCTTCTGTTCTGGCTTGTAGCCCGCCACGAAGGCATCAATTTCGGCGTCCGGTACATCGGCCGTAGCCACCACGCCGATCAAGGCCCCGACCGGCAATGTTTGGCCCACGCTTGCCACCTGCCGACGTAGAATTCCGGTCGCCGGCGCATCGTATTCTGAAGTGATCTTCTCAGTTTCAATATCGGCGACCGGCTTTCCTTCCTTCACTTCATCGCCTGGCTTGACGTGCCAAGTGGCGATCGTGCCCTCTTTCATCGTTAGCCCGAGTTTCGGAATGGTGAGAGTGTGAATGGTCGCGGCCATCAATGATATCTCACCACCTCAGTCACCGCCGCTTGGATCTTGGCTACGCTCGGCACATAGAGGTCTTCAAGCTCGCCCGCGAATGGCACCGGCGTGTGCGGCGGCGTCACCATCTTGATTGGCGCCTTGAGTGACCTAAAACCATTCTGGGCCACAAGGGCCGAGATGTCGGTGGCGACGTTGCAACGTGGACTGGCTTCGTCGACGATCACCAATCGACCCGTCCCCGCGACGCTGTCAAGAATCGTTGCGATGTCGAGCGGCGACGTCGTACGTGGATCAATCACCGTGCACTTGATGTTTTCCTCGGCCAGCGCGTCGGCCGCCTGGTTTGAGAACTGCACCATGCGGCCGATCGCCACGATCGTAACGTCGCTCCCTTTGCGGAGTACGTTGGCCTTACCCAGTGGAATTGCATAAGGTTCGTCGGGGACCTCGCCGGTGTCGTCATACATCGCCTTATGTTCGAAGAAGATCACTGGGTCGTCGTCGCGGATCGCCTGGATCATCAAACCCTTTGCGTCGTAAGGCGATGACGGGATCACGACCTTCAGACCCGGAATGTGGGTAAAGATCGGATAGAGACATTGGCTGTGCTGGCCGGCGGCGCGAAGTCCGGCGCCGAACAGGGTGCGGATGACTACGGGCGTTGTTGCCTTGCCGCCAAACATGTAGCGGAACTTGGCCATCTGGTTGACGATCTGATCGCCGCAGACGCCGAAAAAATCGACGAACATCAGTTGAGCAATGGGCCGGAGCCCGTTGATTGCTGCACCCGCAGCCGCGCCAATGAACGCGCTTTCGCTGATCGGAGTATCATATATCCGCTCGCGACCGAATTGCGGGAGCAGCCCTTTACTTGCGCCGAGCACGTCTCCCCAAGCATCTTGCTCGCCCTTGGAGCCCATGCCGCCGGCAATGTCTTCGCCCATCAAGATGACAGTCGGATCTCGCTCCATCTCCTGACGCATGGCTTCGTTCAGCGCTTGGCGAAATGACTTTTTGCTCATGATGGCCTCCTCAGTAGCTGTTGTAGACGTCGGTCGTGAGCTCACCCGCCCCGGGGGGTGGCGCAGCCTTCGCCTCACTGACGGCCTTATCGATGAGTTGTTGAATGTCGCGATCAATCTGATCAAGAGCCTCTTTATCGAGCTGCCCCGCACTCGTAACGCGGGCGCGGAAGAAGTTCAGACAATCGAGGAAGTTGCGTTCCTCGGTCACTTCTCCGAGCGGCCGATAGGTCATCGCGTCGCCCTCGAAGTGTCCATAATAGCGGGTGAACTCGATGTGGAGGAACTGCGGGCCGCCGCCCTCGCGTGCTCGCTCAATGGCCTCTTTGGCGGCACGGTAGACCGCAAAAAAGTCGTGTCCATCCACACGCTCGCCAGGGATCCCGAAGCCTTCGGCGCGACGCACCGGGTTATGCCCGCCGATCGACCAGTGACTCGATGTGGTCTCAGCGTAACCGTTGTCTTCCAACACAAAGAATACGGGGAGCTTGTAAACCGAGGCAAAATTCATCGACTCGAGCGTGGTGCCCTGGTTGAAGGCGCCGTCGCCGAAGAAAGCGACGGCGACCCCGCCCGTCTTGCGCGCCTTGGCCGCGAGGGCTGCGCCACAGGCCAGCGGCGGGCCACCGCCGACGATGCCGTTTGCTCCGAGCATGCCCTTACTCACATCGGCAATGTGCATCGAGCCGCCCTTGCCTTTACACAGCCCACCCTGACGGCCAAAGATCTCCTTCATCATGCCTCCGATGTCACAGCCTTTGCCGATGCAATGACCATGACCGCGATGAGTGCTGGTGATGTAATCGCTACCATTGAGCTGCATGCAGACACCGATGGCAGATGTTTCCTCGCCGGCATAGAGATGCACGAATCCGGGAATCTTTCCCGTTGCAAACTCCTTGTGCACGCGTTCCTCGAATTCTCGGATCGTGCACATCTTCGTGTAGGCTTGTATGAGATCTTCGCGACTGAGCGACATTTAAGCTCCTCCCTGTGTGCAGGTCGTAAGAGCCGCCCGCTATTAGTTTTTTTAATTTTGTAATCATCGGCAATCCTGGAAGATCTGCATTGACGTGGATCAAGGGAATAAGATGCCGCTGGGTAAATAGTGATCAAGACGGTCCGAGGCCGTTTGGCAGGTTGATGATTGAGATCATGTCGACAATGAGAAATCTGTTCATCCTCAACGATCCAACCTATTGTCCCTGTCGGAAACCTAATTCGGCTGGCAAGTGAAGCCGAGTCGCGCAATGTTTCTATCTTATGAGAGAAGCTTGCAGCCTGATCTGGTCGGCGCTGGTATTATTGTTTCGATCGCGGGCCTCGTTGGCAGCCGAGATCCTGGTCCTTCGGCATCAGATTAACATACGGAGACGGCATTCGCCCAAGAGGCAGACGTTCAGCGCCATGGACCGCTTGATCTTTGCCGGGCTGTATCGATTGGCGCCAACAGTCCTAAACGCTCTGGCGGTTTTGAAGCCAGATAGCGTTATAAAGTGGCACCGCGCCGGGTTCAGATCGCACTGGCGCTGGAGGTCACGACGTCGTGGTGGCCGACCAACCTTACCGACAGAGATACGCAAGCTTATCCGCGAGATGAGCATCGCCAACCCGCTGTGGGGAGCGCTGCGGATCCACGGAGAGTTGCTTAAGCTCGGCATCGATATCGGCCAGACGAGCGTGGCCAAGTATATGGTCAAGAGACGAGGGCCACCGTCGCAAGTCTGGAAGACGCTTCTTCATAACCATGCCGACGGCATCGCGGCGATGGATTTGTTCGTCGTGCCGACGATCTCGTTTCGCCTGCTCTATGGACTGCTGATCATGGGGCACGGCCGACGACAAATTTTGTGGTTTGGCGTCACAGCGAACCCCACTGCAGAATGGATCGCAAATCAGGTCACGGAAGCATGCGGTTGGGAACAGGCTCCCCGCTACCTGATCGTACTCGTCCGAGGACGGCCGTCTTGCGGGTTTTTCCGATCTGTAGCTGACTGTCGGTATGGATATCCTTACTGATAGTCGCCGAGTGCGTCGCCTTGAAGTTGTTGAAACTGGTCGGCGTCGGC
>JBAQER010000153.1:0-2585 GCA_049286845.1 Bradyrhizobium sp. | reverse complement strand
GGCCGAACGGCTGCGGGCATGGATCGGCGAGCGGTTTTCCGTGACGCTGGGCCGCTGGCACGACGTCAAGGTGGGCCCGCACGACCAGTCGATGTTTCAGGTCGCCTTCGCCACGGAGGTTTTTCCGGCGCTGGTGCCGTGGCTGATGCTCAACCATGGAAGCCTGAGCATCCTGGTGCATCCGAACACCGCCAATCCGCGCCGGGATCATCTCGGCGATCCGCTCTGGATCGGGCCGGCGCTCGACCTGCATGGCGAGAAGCTGCCGGAAGAAGGCCCGATGGAGCAGGCGCCGGCGCCGAACACCAATCCGGTTCTCCGTCCGTAACAGGGATACTTCCTGCCGCGCGGCGCGAACCAGGCCGCCGCAGCATCAGGTCGTCTTCGCCGCATCCTTGCCGATCCGGCCGAGATGGGTGAAGCCGAAACCGGTGGAATATTTCAGGCCGTAGCCGAGCGCGCGGTCGATGCCGATATGGGCCAGCCAGATCATCGCGAGCGAGAGCGTAAGCGGCGAGGGAAGCGCCAATCCCGTCGTCATCAACGCCATCGGCGCCAGATAGCTATGGGCGGCGTTATAGACGGCCGCCCCGATCCGGGGGCCTGCAAGGTAGCCTGCGAAGCTCAAATCGGGCGCCAGGAACAGGATGGCGTAGACCCACCACGATCCCTCCCAGAGCGCATAAAGCAGGGTCATGCCCGCAAACAGCGCCAGCCCCTCCAGCCGGAGCAGGGTCCGCGCCCCGCCTGTGGCGGCGCCTGCCGCGCCTTCGCCTGCAATATCCGTCATTCGTCGCCTCCGTTGGGCCACCGGATATAGGCGTCCCGGACAGGGGGTGCCAGAGGCGCGCCGATGAGCCGGGAAGGGCGTTTCCCGCCCGCGAAAGGCCGTGTTAGAAGCCTTGCGAAATCCTGCGGCAAATACGGGCGGAAGCAGATGAAGGACATCCTGGATACCCTTGAAGAACGGCGCGCCGGCGCCAAGCTCGGCGGCGGCGAGAAGCGCATCGAGGCGCAGCACGCCCGCGGCAAGCTGACGGCGCGGGAGCGCATCGAACTGCTGCTCGACAAGGGGTCGTTCGAGGAGTTCGACATGTTCGTCGAGCACCGCTCGACCGAATTCGGCATGGAGAAATCAAAAGTGCCGGGCGACGGTGTGGTCACCGGCTGGGGTACCGTCAACGGCCGCAAGACCTTCGTCTTCGCCAAGGACTTTACCGTGTTCGGCGGCTCGCTGTCGGAAACCCACGCGCAGAAAATCGTCAAGATCCAGGACATGGCGATGAAGGCGAGGGCGCCGATCATCGGGCTCTATGACGCCGGCGGCGCGCGAATCCAGGAAGGCGTCGCGGCACTCGCGGGTTATTCCTACGTGTTCCGCCGCAACGTGGTTGCGTCAGGCGTGATCCCGCAGATCTCCGTCATCATGGGCCCCTGCGCCGGCGGCGACGTCTATTCGCCCGCCATGACCGACTTCATCTTCATGGTGAAGAACACCAGCTACATGTTCGTCACCGGCCCCGACGTGGTGAAGACCGTCACCAACGAGGTGGTCACGGCCGAAGAACTCGGCGGCGCCTCCGTGCACGCCACGCGTTCCTCGATTGCCGACGGCGCCTTCGAGAACGACGTCGAGACGTTGTTGCAGATGCGCCGGCTGATCGACTTCCTGCCCGCCAACAACACCGATGGCGTGCCTGAATGGCCGAGCTTCGACGACATCGAGCGGGTCGACATGTCCTTGGACACGCTGATCCCGGACAATCCGAACAAGCCCTACGACATGAAGGAACTGATCCTCAAGGTCGTCGACGAGGGCGACTTCTTCGAGATCTCCGAGATGTTTGCCAAAAACATCGTCACCGGCTTCGGCCGCATCGCCGGCCGCACCGTCGGCTTCGTCGCCAACCAGCCGATGGTGCTGGCCGGCGTGCTCGACAGCGACGCCTCGCGCAAGGCGGCGCGCTTTGTCCGGTTCTGCGATGCCTTCAACATCCCGATCGTCACCTTCGTCGACGTCCCGGGCTTCCTGCCGGGCACCGCGCAGGAATATGGCGGCCTGATCAAGCACGGCGCCAAGCTGTTGTTCGCCTATAGCCAGTGCACCGTGCCGCTGGTCACCGTGATCACGCGCAAGGCCTATGGCGGCGCGTTCGACGTGATGGCGTCGAAGGAAATCGGCGCCGACATCAACTACGCCTGGCCGACCGCGCAGATCGCGGTGATGGGCGCCAAGGGCGCGGTGGAAATCATCTTCCGCGCCGACATCGGCGACGCCGAGAAGATCGCCGCCCGCACCAGGGAATACGAAGACCGCTTCCTGTCACCCTTCATCGCCGCCGAGCGCGGCTACATCGACGACGTCATCATGCCGCATTCCACCAGGCGTCGCATCGCCCGCGCGCTGGCGATGCTGAAGGACAAGCATGTCGAGATCCCGATGAAGAAGCACGACAATCTGCCGTTGTGAGTAGCCCGGCGGTAAGGGAGTCGGTTGCCATGTCCACTGCCTTCGCCTTCCTCCATCACCTCTGCGCCTTCACGCTGGTGTCGGCGGTCGCGATCGAGTTCACGCTGATCCGCGG
>JBAQER010000152.1:0-3175 GCA_049286845.1 Bradyrhizobium sp. | reverse complement strand
GCGCTCGATGGTGGGCTCGCTGGTCTGGGTCGGCGAGGGCCGCTGGAACGCCGACGACCTGCAGAAGGCGCTCGACGCCCGCAGCCGCGCCGCCTGCGGCCCGGTCGCGCCGCCCGACGGACTCTATCTGGTGCGGGTAGACTACTAGGCGAAATACCGGTCCAGCACGCCGCGATAGATCTTCGTCAGCTTCTCGAGGTCGGACACCGGGGTGCGCTCGTCGATCTGGTGCATGGTCTGGCCGACCAGGCCGAACTCGATGACCGGGCAATAGCTGGCGATGAAGCGCGCGTCCGAGGTGCCGCCGGAGGTGGAGAGTTCCGGCTTGCGGCCGGTGACCTCCTCGATCGCGGCCACCGCGAGATCGGTGAAGGGGCCGGGCTTGGTCACGAACACGTTGGAATTGGAGGGCTCCCACACGATTCGGGCGCGGATCCGGTTGCCGCACGCTTTCGCCAGGCGCTCGTCGACCAGTTGCCGCAGCGTTTCCTGGGTATGCAGATCGTTGAAGCGGATGTTGAACTTCGCGCGCGCCTGGCCGGGGATCACGTTGCCGGCCTTGTTGCCGACGTCGACGGAGGTGAATTCGAGGTTCGAGGCCTGGAATTGCGCGCTGCCATGGTCGAGCGGCTCGTCGCTGAGCGCCACGATCAATCGCGAAATATCCGGCACCGGATTCGCGGCGCGACGCGGATAGGCGACGTGGCCCTGGATGCCATCGACGTAAAGCATGCCATGCAATGAGCCGCGGCGGCCGATCTTGATGCAGTCCCCCAGCACCTCGACATTAGAGGGCTCGCCGAGCACGCAGTGATCGAATTTCTCGCCGCGCGCCGCCACCCATTGCAAGAGCTTGATGGTGCCGTTGACGGAAATGTCTTCTTCGTCGCCGGTGATCAAAAACGAGATCGAGCCCTTTGGCTTGCCGCCATTCGCGGCGAGATATTCCAGCACCGCCGCGACGCTGCAGGCGATGCCGCCCTTCATGTCGACCGCGCCGCGCCCGTATAGCAGGCCGTCCTTGACCTCGCCCGAGAACGCGCCATGGCTCCAGGCGCTCTCATCGCCCGGCGGCACCACGTCGGTATGCCCGGCGAAGGTGATGTGCGGCGCGGAGTCGCCGATGCGGGCATAGAGATTGTCGATATCGGCGGTGCCGGGTTCGCTGAAGGTGACGCGATGCACCGTAAAGCCGGCGGCCTTCAGGATGTTTTCGAGAACGCCGAGCGCGCCGGCATCGGCGGGGGTGACCGAGGGACAGCGGACGAGGTCGCGGGCGATGGAGAGAGCATCGGTCATGCCCTAGTCCCGCAGCAGCTCGTTGATGCTGGTCTTGGCGCGGGTGCGCTCGTCGACGCGCTTGACGATCACGGCGCAGGCGGTGGACGGGCCGGGCTGGCCGTTCTTCAGCGGGCGGGCCGGCAGGGTGCCGGGCACCACCACGGCATATTCCGGCACTTCGCCGATGAAGGTCTCGCCGGTTTCGCGGTCGACGATCTTGGTGGAGGCGCCGAGGAACACGCCCATCGCCAGCACCGCGCCCTTGCGCACGATCACGCCTTCGGCGACTTCCGAGCGCGCGCCGATGAAGCAATCGTCCTCGACGATCACGGGTTCGGCCTGCAGCGGCTCCAGCACGCCGCCGATGCCGACGCCGCCGGAAATGTGCACGCGCTTGCCGATCTGGGCGCAGGAGCCGACCGTCGACCAGGTGTCGATCATGGTGCTCTCATCGACATAGGCGCCGAGATTGACGAAGGACGGCATCAGCACGACGTTCCTGGCGATGAAAGCCGAGCGGCGGACGATGGCGCCCGGCACCGCGCGAAAGCCGGCGTCGCGAAACCGGTTCTCGCCCCAGCCCTCGAATTTCGACGGCACCTTGTCCCACCACGACGCCTTGCCGGGGCCGCCCGGAATCGCGCTCATGTCGTTGAGGCGGAACGACAGCAGCACCGCCTTCTTCAGCCACTGATTGACCTTCCACTTGCCGCTGGCCTCGCGCTCGGCGACGCGCACCTCGCCCTTGTCGAGCAGTTCGAGCGCATGGTCCACGGCCTCGCGGACTTCGCCCTTGGTCGACGTCGAAACGCCGTCGCGGGCTTCGAAGGCGGAGTTGACGGTGGATTCGAGGGAGGCGAGGGACATCGAGATTTCCTTGGGAAGCGCGCGGGGCAATCAGGGCGGCGATTTGGGAGGGCTTTTGTCGGGATTTGAGGGCGGAGAGTCAAGACTCGCCCTGCTGTCGTCCCTGCGAAAGCAGGGACCCATACTCCGCGGCGGACGTGGCGACAAAAGGTATCTGACGCAGTGCCCGAACGAGACGTCACGGCGTATGGGTCCCCGCGCCCCGTGCGCAATTGCGCACTAGGCGGGGACGACGAGAGGGTTTACGCCTTCGCGCCCACCTTCTCCAAGAATCCCGTCAGATCATCCGTGACATGATCGACATGGGCGGCATCGCGGCCTTCGAGTTCCCAGTCCTCGCGCACTACGTCCTGGCTGCCGTCGGGCACCACCAGCACCGTGGTCATGCCGAGTTGGTGCGGCACAACGAGATTGCGCGCCAGGTCCTCGAACATCGCCGAGGTCGCGGGGTTGACCCCGTGATCCCTGAGGAATTTCTGGTAGGTCTGCGGCGCCGGCTTCGGCTCCAGCTCGGCGGCGATGATGTCGAACACCGCCTCGAAATGTTCACCGATGCCGAGCCGCTGCAGCACCGCATCGGCATGGTCGGTCGAGCCGTTGGTCAGGATCAGCTTGCGGCCGGGCAGTCTGGCGATCGCAGCACCCATCGCCGGATTCGGCTCCAGCGGCGAATGGTCGATTCGATGCACATAGGCGAGGTAGTCGTCGGCGTGCACGCCGTGTTCGGTCATCATGCCGCGCATGGTGGTGCCGTAGCGGCGGTAATAATCCTTCTGGACCACGCGGGCTTCTTCGGCGGATATCTTCAGCCAGGCGCTGACGAACTCGCCGATCCGGGCGTCGACCTGCTGCCACAGATTGACGTGGTGCGGATACAGCGTGTTGTCGAGATCGAACACCCAGGTGTCGATATGGGTGAAGGGGCGGGGCGTTCTCATCGCTCTCTACCCGTCGTCCCCGCAAAAGCGGGGATCGATACGCCGCGGCGGCGATGAGGAGCGCGGTGCCAGTTGGCTTTGGCTGGGGC
>JBAQER010000151.1:0-4937 GCA_049286845.1 Bradyrhizobium sp. | reverse complement strand
CCCCGTCGCTCGCCCGCGTCCAGCCGCGTCGAGGCCATCGCCCGATGCGCTGCGCGCCCGCACCGCGTTGCGGCGCGCGGCAAGACGATCGCAGCCGGCGCAGGTCACGTCGGTGCCGTTTCCCAATGCCGGCGGCCTCGCGCCCGATCGCAATCCCTACGGAGATGCGGCGGCGCCCTACAAGGTCGATCGGCTGCAGGCCTCCGGCAAATATCCCGAGCCCTTGTTGAACACGCCGAAGACGGTCACGGTGCTGAGCAAGGAAGTCCTGGAAGACAAGAACGCCACCACCTTGAAGCAGGCGGTGCTCAGCACGGCGGGCGTGACGCTCGGAACCGGCGAAGGCGGCAATGCCTTCGGCGACCGCTTCTTCATACGCGGCTTCGACGCCCGCAACGACGTGTTTCTCGACGGCATGCGCGACGCCGGCGTCAGCGTTCGCGAAAACTTCTTCACCGAGCAGGTCGAAATCCTGCGCGGACCGGGATCGTCGTTCGCCGGGCGCGGCACTACCGGCGGCGCGATCAACATCGTCACCAAGCAGGCGACGACCGAGAAGAGCTTCTACAACATGGACACCACGTTCGGCACCGATCGCACCAAGCGCGTAGTGCTCGACGTCAACCAGGTGATCAGTCCGACGCTGGCGGTTCGCGCCGGCGGCCTGTTCCAGGATGCCGGCGTGGCCGGCCGCGACTACATCAAGGACGACCGCGACGGCGGATTCGTCGCAATGAAGTGGACGCCGCTCGACACCGTCAAACTGAGCGCGAACTACATCCACACCAACCTGCACGGTCTGCCGGACTTCGGCGTGCCGTATTACCGGCCCGGGTCGCCCAAGGCCCAGTACACCAGCACCGCCGGTGGCCCGTATCCGGACTTCGGCGCCAACCGCAATAATTTCTACGGCTTCGTCAATCGCGACTATTACAGCATCAAGCAGGACATCGGCACGGTCGGTGGTGAGGTCGCCATTACCCCGGACCTGACGCTGAGCAACAAGACCAGAGTTCAGCGCTCGGTGCTCGACTATATCGGAACGCTTCCGGAAAATCCGATCGACGCGACCAAGACGATCAGCGCCAATCCGCAGAGCCGCTATCAGGTCACCCAGAACGTCGCCAACCAGACCGAAGCGACCTACAAGTTCAACGTCGCGGGCTGGAAGAATACGGCTCTGGGCGGCGTCGAGGTTTCGCGTGAGATCGCCAGCATCGACAGATTCGTCGGTCTGAGCTCGGAGCAGCTGCCGGGCGGATTCAGCGGCTCGGGCTCGCTGCCGGGCGTGAGCATCTTCAACCCGCAATACACCTTCCTGCCGTTCAATACGCCGACGTCGCCGGCCGGCCTGCCGACCAAGATCGCCATCAATACCAAGAGCGCCTACCTGATCGACACCGCCAACTACAACGATCTCGTCATCCTGAACGGCGGTGTTCGCTTTGACGATTACAACATCAAGGTCAGCGGCTTCGGGACGCAGAATGGCGTGCCGAACGTTTTCGGCGCACAGGAGCAGCACCATGGCATGCCGAATTTCAACCTCGGTATGGTGCTCAAGCCGCTGCCGATCGCCAGCATCTATGCCGCCTATGCGACGTCCTCTAACCCGGTCGGCGCCGAATTCGACGGCACCAGCGTCCAGTATGGCGGACTTTCGCCGTCGTTGAACGGCAATCCCAACCAGATATTCGGACCGGAAAAGAACACGGCGATCGAGGTCGGAACCAAGTGGGAATTGTTCGACCGGCATTTGCTGGTGACCGCGGCGCTGTTCCAGACGGAGAAGGAAAACGCGCGGGAATCGCGAAACGTCACCGCTGCGACCGCGTCGGCGGCTTGCCCCTATCCCGCCGGCACGACGGGGACGGTATCGTGTATCAGCGCCGGCGCGGCCTATCGCATCCGTGGCATCGATCTCGGCGTCGGCGGCAAGATCACCGACAAATGGAGCGTGTTCGGCGGACTGGTGCTGATGCAGTCGGAGGTGACGAAATCGCTGGTTCCGTCGCCGCAACCGCTCCTGTTTCCCACCAATGTGGGGCTTAAACTCGCGAACGTGGCGCATCAGTCGTTCAGCCTGTTGAGCAAATACCAGCTCACCGATGTCTGGGAGATCGGCGGGCAGGCGGTTTACCGTTCGAAGATGTACGGCGGTACCTTCCTGGCCGCGAACCAGGGTACGTCGATCCCGGACTACTGGCGCTTCGATACCTTCGTGGAAGCGAAGGTGTCGGAGAACTGGAAAGCCAAGCTGTTCGTGAACAACATCACCAACAAGCTGTATTACGATGCGCTCTATCAAAGTGCGACGCCGTTCGTGTTCGTCGCGCCGGGTCGTAGTGTGAGCATGGTGCTTTCTGCGAGGTTCTGATCGAAACGGACGATTGCCGATGCCATGCTGATTTGTGTCCCCGAGGTCTTGAGCAAGGACGATGTGGCGGAGTTCCGCCGCATCATGGACGACTGCGCGTGGGAAGACGGTCGCTCCACCGCGGGCGCGCAATCGGCGCTGGTGAAGAAGAACGAGCAGCTGCCGCCGGACAGCGAGGTGGCGCGCAGGCTCGGCAACCACATCGTTTCCGCGCTGACGGTCAATCCGCGGTTCATCTCGGCGGCGATCCCGTTGCAGATCTTTCCGCCGCTGTTCAATCGCTACGGCGCCGCCGAGGGGCATCATTTCGGCATCCATGTCGACAATGCGGTGCGCGGCGATCACCGGACGGGGCTGCGGATCCGGACCGATCTGTCGGTGACGCTGTTTCTGTCCGAACCGGAGGAATATGACGGCGGCGAACTGGTGGTCGAGGACCTCTACGGTTCCCATGAGGTCAAGCTGCCGGCCGGCGATCTCGTGCTTTATCCGGCGTCCAGCCTGCATATGGTCACCCCGGTCACACGAGGTATGCGTGTGGCGTCTTTTTTCTGGCTGCAGAGCATGGTACGAGATGCCCACGCCCGCAGCCTGATCTTCGATCTCGACACGGCGATTCAGGCCCTGGTGGAGCGGCTTGGGCGAGATGACCCCGAAACGGTCAAATTGACCGGTATTTATCACAACCTGATCCGCCGCTGGGCCGAAGTATGAAGATGTCACCATTCCGAACCGCATGTGCCGTCGTCTTTGCGCTGGCAACATTGTCGCTTCCGCTGCCGTCATGGGCGCAGCAGAAGGCGGCGCCTGCCGCCGTGCCGGCGCTGTCGCAAGCGCCGGCGGCGCCCGTGCAGGCCGCGCCTTCGGTGCCGGTTCCAGCAGCGGCGGCCGTTTCGCCCGTGACGGCCGACGCCACCGCAACTCCCGCCGAGGGCAGATCGCTGAGATCGACGCCCGCGGTGCCGCGCGAGCTGTCGCCATGGTCGATGTTCCAGTCGGCCGATGTGCTGGTCAAGGCCGTGATGATCGGGCTCGCCTTTGCCTCGCTGGTGACTTGGACCATCTTTATCGCGAAACTGGTGGAGCTCTCCGTCGTGCAGCGGCGCTTGCGCGCGGCGCTCGGCAAGATCGGAGAGGCGCGGTCGCTGGCGGAAGCGCAGTTTGCGCTCGGCGCCAAGGACAGCGTGTTGTCGTCGCTGCTCGCGGCCGCGATGCGCGAGGCGCGGTTGTCGGCGGGAATTTCCAGCGACGCTGGCATCAAGGAGCGGGCCGCCTCGAGCTTCGCCGAGATCGTGCGCGCCGAAGCGCGCCGGATCAGGCTCGGCATGGGACTGCTCGCGACCATCGGCGCGACCTCGCCCTTCGTCGGACTGTTCGGCACGGTGTGGGGCATCATGAACAGTTTCATCGGCATCTCGAAATCGCAGACCACCAATCTCGCGGTGGTCGCGCCCGGTATCGCCGAGGCGCTGCTCGCCACTGCGCTCGGCCTGGTCGCGGCGATTCCCGCCGTGATCATCTACAATCACTTCGCGCGAGTGACCAAAGGTTACCTCGAACTGGTCGGCCGGGCGTCTGGCGCAGCCGGCCGGTTGCTGTCGCGTGATCTCGACCGCACCCATGTCGGCGGCGCGCATTCGCGCGCGGCGGAGTAGACGATGGGTGCCTCGGTCGCAGAACATGACCTCGACGAGGATAGCGATTTCGCGGAATCGCACGAGATCAACGTCACGCCGTTCATCGACGTCATCCTGGTTCTCCTGATCATCTTCATGGTGGCGGCGCCGCTGTCGACCGTCGATCTGCCGATCGATTTGCCGTCGTCGACCGCAACCCCGCAGAAGAAGCCGGACAAGCCGACCTATGTCAGCATCAAGCCCGATCTCGCGGTGGCGATCGGCGAAACCCTGGTCAGGCGGATCGATCTGGTCCGCTCGCTCGATGCGATGGCGGATGCCAGCAAGGAGCGCTTCATCTTCCTGCGCGCCGACCGTGCGGTGCCCTATGGCGAGCTGATGGACGTGCTGGAAATCCTGCGCGCCGGCGGCTACTCGAAGATCAAGCTGGTGGCGCTGGAAGGTGTTCCCACCAACACCATTCCGCCTGCAGCTTCCGACAACCCGAAACCCTGAGCCGGGAGCGACGTCGCGATGTCCGGCCTCCAAACCGAACCAAGACCATCTCGCCGGCTCTGGATCCTGGCCGCGATCGGTGCGCTCGTGCTGCACCTCGGCGGCGGCGCGCTGGCGATCGCGCACCTGCAGGAAGCGGAGGCCGAGAATGAACTCGGCGCCAATGCGATCGAGGTCGGCATCGAATTCGCGTCGCTGCGCCGGGAGGCCACCGACCTGCCGCCGGGGCCGGATACCGACGCGTCGGTCGCTTCGCCGGCGCTGGCCGACCAGAAGGCCGAGCTCAAGGAGAGCGAGCTGCCGAAGGACACACCGACCGAGACCGACGATCCCGATCGCGTGGTGGCGCCGAACGAGTCGAACAAGCCCAAGGAAGAAGATCCGAAGATCGCCGCGGTGCAGACTTCGGCCTCGACCGAGTCGGTCGC
>JBAQER010000150.1:0-7965 GCA_049286845.1 Bradyrhizobium sp. | reverse complement strand
CATAGTGATAGAGCAGCAGATCAAGACGCGAAGTCTTAAGACGGCCTTGCCGCTCTTCTTTCTTCCAAAACTTCGCCCCCTTTGCGTTTCCACCGGGCTCTGGGCGCTCGTCGAAGTCGCGCCAATGCTTTTCATAAAGCGCGTCAACATCTTCACCGTTCCGCGTTGCGCGAAGGAACAGAAAGTTGCGCACGAGGTCGCTTGGTTGTAGCGGTGCACCTCGCGCATTCAGCGTCTCGAAGATGATTTGCGGGTCATCTTCAGGGCCAAGCTGCAGGCGCATTATCTGGAACGCATTCTCAAAAGCACTGAGCAGCAGCCGCAAAGGATCGAGCGAGGTCGCGAGGCTTGAAAATGGGATCTCTACAGAATTGTCTTTGTCGATAGACCGGATAACCGCGCGAGCTATGGTGTGCTCGTCTGATTCTTCTCCAGGCATCGGATCGTCAAAGCGTTTGCCCCTCACCATGCACGCCAACATTGCAAAGAAGAACAAGTAGGCCTGCACCATCAGTGGTCGCTCGATCTTCTCACGGGACGCGCCTTTGACGGGAAACCGCTTGCACGCTTCTTCGAAGCTGCCAGCCTCCATCAAAGCTTGAATCTCGTCGCGACCGGCATTCGTTGGCCAAACCTTTAGGTGATCGGATTTTTGCCGGTAGCGCCCCTTGTTGAAGGTGAGCAAGCCGACATCCTCAGACAGCGCTTCATCGTCTTCAAGCTTGAGCAGGTCCCGCAGCGCCAATAGCATGATCTGGAGCGTGGTTATTCGCTGCTGGCCGTCGATCACTTCGCGCGTCGCAATGATTTGGGTATCGACGCTGACAGGACTCCCAATGACGATTGCGCCAAGGAAATGCTTTCGCAGTGGCTTAAGGGTCTCAATGCCGCCGATCACACGCTGGGCATTCTCACGGTGCGTTTGAAGCGCATCGACACGATCAACGATGTCTTCCCATAGTGGTTGAATCTGATCGGTCAATGTCCAAACGTAGCCACGTTGAAACAACGGGATGAGATATTGCTCGCGTTGCTGGAAAAGCTCCGAAATCGACAAAGGGGCTGGCTGCACAGGACATATCCATGAAATAAGTTGGTGTACGACGACCGTCGCGCCAATGGAGCTAGCTTTTCATATCCTGGGCCAGAGTCCAAACCGTCGATTTCATTGTTCGTATGTGACCAACCAGTGAGTGCACGGCACAGGGCCCGGCTCTTGTGAACCGACCCGGAAGCCGTATCTCGGGCATCCGACTCCGATACCTCGCGGGAGATCAGCGGGTGCTTGGCGCGCTCTCAATCGATCTTGCTTGCCAAGGGGCACTCGCCCTCGCGTGCGTAAGGCATCCGCGCTACTTCGCGCGACCTGCATACGCTTTTCCGCGCAAAGCGCGCGTAGCCTCTGCCGTGCCATCGGAAATCTGGACCGGCAAACACATGCAAGGCGCTTGAAGTATGCCCTCTGCCGAATCCTGTGACCGCAGAGTCATTTCTGCCTTAGCCAGGCATCAATCCATTCGAGGGTGGACACAGCCCCAAAACAAAAAAGCCGCCCCGAAGGGCGGCTTTCCGAAAACCTCCTAAAATCAGAGGCTTGTCTGGTTGCGGGGATAGGATTTGAACCTATGACCTTCAGGTTATGAGCCTGACGAGCTACCGGGCTGCTCCACCCCGCGATAAACCGTTGCGCGCCTTCAAGAAAACGATGCCGAAGCGAATCTGGCCCAACGCCCGAGGGCGCCGATCGATCCGGTCCGGAGGCTTCCTGAGAAGGCAACCCGTGGCGAAGGCCATCGGGTGCGAGCGGTATGTACCAATGCGAACCCGCTTTGGAAAGGGCCGAGGGCGATCTTTTGAGCTTTTTATGACGGCCGAACCGCGCATTTGTTGCGCCAAATCAGGCCGCGCAGGCCGCTCTTGCCAGAAACTTCGCAAAAGCCCAGCTTCCGGCTAGGGAACCCGAAGGAAACGCCATGGACCAGTCACTGAAAAGCCCTGGGCAAAACGCCCTGGAGGACGCCTTTCACCGCCTGTTCGAGCTGACCCGGACGGCGCCGGCCCCTGGCCTCGCCGAGCGGCTGGACCGGCTGGCGCGGCTGCGGGCGGCGGTTTCGGACAACGAAGCCCGCTTCGAGCAGGCGATCTCGGCGGATTTCGGCCATCGCTGCACGATCGAGACCACGATCGCCGAAACCATGATGCTGCTCGGCGAGATCAAGCACGCCGCCAAGAACCTGAAGACATGGATGGCGCCGAAGCGGGTGGCGACCTCGCTGCAGTTCTTTCCCGCCAAAAACCGCCTGATGCCGCAGCCGCTCGGCGTGGTCGGCATCATCGCGCCATGGAATTATCCGCTGCAGCTGACGCTGGCGCCGGCGATCGGGGCGATCGCCGCCGGCAACCGCGTCATGATCAAGCCGAGCGAACTGGTGCCGCGATTTTCCGCGCTGCTCAAGGAAGTGATCGCGGCCAGGTTCAGCGCCGACGAGATGATCGTCACCGGCATCGAGGACGAGATATCGAAGGCGTTCGCCTCGCTGCCGTTCGACCATCTGATCTTCACCGGCTCGACCAAAGTCGGCCGCCTGGTCGCGGAAGCCGCGGGGCGCAATCTGACGCCGGTCACGCTCGAACTCGGCGGCAAGTCGCCGGTCATCATCGACCGCTCCGCCGATCTCGCCGAGGCCGCGCAGCGCATCGCCTACGCGAAACTGCTCAATGCCGGCCAGACCTGCATCGCGCCCGATTATGTGCTGGTGCCGGAGGCCTCCGTACAGGAGTTCGCCGACAAGCTGCAGGCGAATATGCAACGGATGTTCGGCACCGACCCTGATAACAAGGACTACACCTCTGTTGTCTCCGACCGGCACTACGCCCGGCTAGAAGGCTTGGTGGCGGACGCCGCCGCCAAGGGCGCCCGGATCATGCAAGCCGCAAAACCCGACGATCCCGCCTGGAAATCGAAACGGAAATTTCCGCCGACCATCGTGGTCGGCGCGACGCCCGGGATGGCGATCATGCAGGAGGAAATCTTCGGGCCGCTGCTGCCGGTGATGGGCTACAAGGATGCGAGCGAGCCGGTGGCCTATGTCAACAAGCACGACCGGCCGCTGGCGCTGTACTGGTTCGGCAAGGACGAGGCGGCGCGCGACGAGGTGCTGGACCGCACGGTGTCCGGCGGCGTCACCGTCAACGACTGCCTGTTTCACTTCGCCCAGATGTACCAGCCGATGGGCGGCGTCGGCGCGTCCGGCACCGGCGCCTATCACGGCGAATGGGGGTTCAACACCCTGAGCAAGCTGAAGCCGGTGTTCTACCGCTCGCCGTTCAACCGCCTCGCCGATCTCTATCCGCCCTACGGCGGCAAGATCGCGCGGCTGCAAAAGATGCTGCGATTTTTGTCGTAGTGTTGCATCAACCGTCATTCCGGGGCGCATCGAAGATGCGAACCCGGAATCTCGAGATTCCGGGTTCGATGCTTCCGCATCGCCCCGGAATGACCAACAAAAATCAAAGTGGGGGAAATACGCGTGACGGATACAGTGGATTTCGTGGTGGTGGGCGGCGGCTCCGGCGGCTGCGCGGTGGCGGGGCGTCTCTCCGAGGATCCCAGGACCTCGGTGGCGGTGCTGGACGCCGGCGGCAGGAACGATAATTGGGTGGTGACCACGCCGTTCGCGCTGGCGCTGATGGTGCCGGGGAAGCTCAACAACTGGGCGTTCGATACGGTGCCGCAGAAAGGCCTCAACGGCCGCATCGGCTATCAGCCGCGCGGCAAGGGGCTCGGCGGCTCGTCCGCGATCAACGCGATGGTCTATATCCGCGGCCACCGCTCGGACTACGATCAATGGGCCTCGCTCGGCAATCCCGGCTGGTCGTTCAACGACGTGCTGCCCTATTTCAAGCGCTCCGAGAACAATGCCGATTTCGGCGGCGAGTACCACGGCAAGGACGGGCCGCTTGCGGTCAACAAATTGCGCACCGACAATCCGGTGCAGCAGATCTTCCTGCAGGCGGTGCAGGAAGGCCAATTCCGCCACCGCGAGGACTTCAATGCCGATGAGCACGAAGGCCTCGGCATCTACCAGGTGACGCAGAAGAACGGCGAGCGCTGGAGCGCGGCGCGCGCCTATATCCACCCCTATATGGGCAGCCGCGCCAATTTGCGCGTCGAAACCAACGCGCACGCGACCCGCATCCTGTTCGAAGGCAAGCGCGCGGTGGGCGTCGAATACCGGCAGGGCAAGGAGCTGAAGCAGATCCGCGCGCGGCGCGAGGTGATCGTCTCCTCCGGCGCGTTCCAGACCCCGCAACTGCTGATGCTGTCGGGCGTCGGCGACGCCACAGCAATCGGCAAGCACGGCATCGCCAGCGTGCATCACCTGCCCGGCGTCGGTCAGAACCTGCAGGATCACCCCGACTTCGTGTTCGGCTACATGTCGGACAATCCGAACTTCAACGGCCTCTCGCTGAAGGGCATTCCGCGGCTGCTGCGCGCCATCAGCCAGTACCGCCGGGAACGCCGCGGACCGATGACCTCGAATTTCGCCGAGTGCGGCGGCTTCCTGAAGACCCGCCCCGACCTCGACGTGCCCGACATCCAGCTGCATTTCGGCATGGCGATGGCCGACGACCACGGCCGCAAGCGCCACAGCGGTACCGGCTTTTCCATGCACGTCTGCCTGCTGCGCCCCAAGAGCCGCGGCAACGTCGCGCTCGGCAGTGCCGATCCGCTCGCCGCTCCGCTGATCGATCCGAACTTCCTGGGCGATCCCGCCGATCTGGAAGCCATGGTCGCCGGCTTCAAGGTCACGCGGCGGCTATTGGAGACGCCGGCGCTGCGCGCCCTGCAGCAGAAGGACATGTTCACCGAAGGCGTCGAGACCGACGACCAGATCCGCGAGCTGCTGCGCCAGCGCGTCGACACCGTCTATCACCCGGTCGGCACCGCCAAAATGGGCAGCGACCCGATGGCCGTGGTCGACGCCAGGCTCAAGGTGCATGGCCTCGAAGGCCTGCGCATCGTCGACGCCTCCGTGATGCCGACCCTGATCGGCGGCAACACCAACGCGCCGACCATCATGATCGGAGAAAAGGCCGTCGACATGATCAAGGCGGAGCTGCGGGCGTAGTTGATTCGCCGCATACGATGCCCTCGTCCTGAGGAGCGCGCCCTTGCGCGCGTCTCGAAGGACGTGCCGCGAGTTCCGCTTCATCCTTCGAGACGCCGCGCGGTGCGCGGCTCCTCAGGATGAGGATCGTGCGCGTGGCAGGCTCGCTACGTCAGCAGGAACCCGCCGTCCACCGTCACCACGCTGCCGGTCATGTAGCGCGAGGCGCTGGAGGCGAGCAGCAGGATGGCGCCGTCGAGATCGGATTCGGCGCCGACATGGCGCTGCGGAATCCGTTTGGCCAGCCGCTCGCCTGATGGCGTCGCCCAGAAGTCGTGGTTCATCTCGGTGTCGATATAGCCCGGCGCCAGCGCGTTGACGCGGATGCCGTTGCCGGCCAGTTCCAGCGCCATCGCCTTGGTGGCCTGGATGATGCCGGCCTTGGAGACTGTGTAGGGCGACAGGAACTTCATCACGCCGAAGCCGAGCACGGAGGCGACATTGACGATATTGCCCTGCTGCTTGCGCGCGATCATCCGCCGCGCCAGCTCGGTCGCCGCGAAATAGGCGCCCTTGAGATTGGCGTTGATGACGGCGTCCCAGTCCGCCTCGGTCTGGTCGATCGCGAGCTTTTCGATGGCGATGCCGGCATTGTTGATGAGCACGCTGACCGGGCCGAGAGCGGCTTCCGCGCTGTCGAATGCTTTTGGGATCGAGGCGATGTCGGTCACGTCCATCTGCACCGCGACGGCGCGGCCGCCCTTGGAACGGATCTCATCCTCCAGGCTCTTCAGCTTGGCGGTCTGGCGCGCCGCCAGCACCACCGCGGCGCCACGGGCCGACAGCACGCGCGCGAACTGCCGTCCCAGCCCTTGGCTGGCGCCGGTGACGAGAATGACTTCCTTGCTGACGTCGAACAGGTCGGACATGACGAATTTCTCCAAGCGTGGTATGCGCGCCTTGATACAGACGATTTCGGCCGGCGCAAAGCCGGGGTCTTATCAGCGCCTGCGATGTTGGCTAGAGTGGCCGCGTCAGGCTTTTCAAAAACATCCGAAAAAACGGGAGTGAGACAGTGGATCTTGGAATCAAAGGCCGCCGCGCCATCGTCTGCGCATCGAGCAAGGGGCTGGGCCGCGCCTGCGCCATGGCGCTCGCCAGCGAAGGCGTCCATGTCACCCTGACGGCGCGCGGCGCCGAGGCGCTGAAGAAAACCGCCGACGAAATCCGCAAAGCCAATCCCGGCGTCACCGTGACCGAGGTGGTGGGCGACATCACCACCCCGGCGGGCCGCGAGGCCGCTCTGAAAGCCTGTCCCGATCCGGATATCCTGGTCAACAACGCCGGCGGCCCGCCGCCCGGCGATTTCCGCAACTGGACCCGCGACGACTGGATCAAGGCGATCGACGCCAACATGCTGACCCCGATCGAACTGATCAAGGCGACGGTGGACGGCATGATGGCGCGCAAATTCGGCCGCATCGTCAATATCACCTCGGCCGCGGTGAAGGCGCCGATCGAGGTGCTGGGCCTGTCCAACGGCGCGCGCGCCGGCCTCACCGGCTTCGTCGCCGGCATTGCGCGGAAAACCGTGATCAACAACGTCACCATCAACGGCCTGCTGCCGGGCCCGTTCGACACCGACCGCCTGCGCGGCGCGGTCGCGAAGACGGAAGCCGAGCGGCGCGGCATCACTGTCGACCAGTTGCTGGCGGAGCGCGCCAAACTCAATCCGGCCGGACGCTTCGGCGATCCCGAGGAATTCGGTCAGGCCTGCGCGTTTCTCTGCGGCGCCAAGGCAGGCTTCATCACCGGGCAGAACATCCTGCTCGATGGCGGCGCGTTCCCGGGCACACTGTAAGTGAAGGCGGTCTGGTACGAGCGCACGGGCGCCGCGCCCGATGTGCTGAGCTATGGCGATATGCCAGCGCCGGCGGCAGGGCCCGGCGAAGTCCGGGTCCGGCTGGAAGCCTCCGGCGTCAATCCCGCCGATGTCGGCCGCCGCGCCGGCAGCTATCGCGCGATGGAGTTCCCTCGCGTGATCCCGAACAGCGACGGCGCAGGGATCGTCGATCAGGTTGGCGACGGCGTGACGCGGCTCAAAGTCGGCGAACGGGTCTGGCTGTTCAACGGCCAGCGCAACGGCCGCGCCTTCGGCACGGCGGCGGAATATATTGCGCTGGCCGAGCATCTGGTGATGCCGCTGCCGGACAGCGTGTCGTTCGCGGCCGGCGCCACGCTCGGCATTCCCGGCATGACCGCGTGGTGCTGCCTGTTCGGCGACGGACCGGTTGCGGGCCAGACAGTGCTGGTCACCGGCGGCGCCGGTGCGGTCGGCCACTACGCCGTGCAGTTGGCGAAATGGGGCGGTGCGCGGGTGATCGCGACCGTCAGTTCGGCGCTGAAAGCGGAACAGGCGCGGCTTGCCGGCGCCGACCTCGTGATCGACTACAAGACCGAGGATGTGGTGGCCAAAGCGATGGCCTTCACCGAACGGCGCGGCGTCGATCGCGTGGTCGATGTCGACTTCGGCGGCAACATCGCCACCACGCTGAAGCTGATGGCGGTCAATTCGACCATTGCCGTCTACGCCACCCAGGGCAATCGCAATCCCGTGGTGCCGATGCGCGAGCTGATGGAGAAATGCATCGCGCTACGCGCGCTGGTGCTGTTCGCACTGCCGCAGCCTTTGCTGGCGGCGGCGCAGGCCGATATCTCGAAATGGCTCGCCGCCGGAAAGCGCATCCACAACGTCGCCGCGCAGTTTGCGCTGTCGGACACCGCGCAGGCCCACCTCGCGGTGGAGAAAGGCGACAAGCTCGGCACCGTCATCGTCGACTGCGCGCGGTAGACC
>JBAQER010000149.1:0-2502 GCA_049286845.1 Bradyrhizobium sp. | reverse complement strand
AAGCTGACGTCGGCAATCGCAATCTTCGAAGCGCGAGCCGTTGGATCATCTTCCGAAAATTGCGCCGCTGCCTTCATCTATCCTGTCGCTTCCTTGACCAGTTCATCGGCGGCTTCCGCCAGCAGTTCGTCGGATGCTTCGCCATAGACCGCTTCGCGGCCGATTTCCAGCATCACCGGCACCGCGAGCGGCGAGATTCGGTCGAGTTCCCGGTGGGTGATTCGCCCCTTGATTCGCAAAAGCATATCACTGAGCCGGCGAATATCGAGCAGCCCGGTCGCGGCATCGGCGCGCGCGGCGCGCAGCAGCACGTGGTCGGGCTGGTGCTTGCGCAGCACATCGTAGATCAGGTCGGTCGAGAACAGCACCTGACGCCGGGTCTTTTCCTCGCCTGTGAAGCGACGCGCGATCAGCCCGGAGATGATGGCGCAGGTGCGGAAGGTGCGCTTCATCAATGCTGATTCCGCAAGCCAGGCTTCGAGATCGTCGCCCAGCATGTCCGGATCGAACAGCGCGTTGAGATCGAGCTTGCCCTGCCGGATCATGAACGACATGTCGCCCAGCCCCCACACCGCCAGCGCATATTCATTGGCGACAAAACCGAGCGGCCGGGCGCGGGCGCGCTCCAGCCGCCGCGTCAGCAGCATGCCGAGCGTCTGATGCGCCAGTCGCCCCTCGAAGGGATAGCAGACGAGGTAGTGCTTGTCGGCTCGAGGGAACGTTTCCACCACCAGTTCGCGCGCGCCGGGAACGCGCGACAGACGCGCCTGCAGCGACAGCCAGTCGCGCACCTGATCCGGCAGGGCGCTCCAGCCGCGCTTGTCGGCGAGCAGGTTGCGGACCCGTTCGGCCAGATAGGTCGAAAGCGGAAACTTGCCGCCCATATAGGACGGCACTTTTGCATCTTTATCGTTAGCCCGGGAAACGTAGACCTGGTCCTCGGCGAGCGCCTCGTAGCGCACCACCTCGCCGCCGAACACAAAGGTGTCGCCGACCACCAGCCCCTCGATGAAATATTCCTCGATCTCCCCCAGCATCCGGCCGCCGCGGCCGAGCGCGCCGGTGGAGCCCTTGCTATTTCCCTGGCCGCCGCGCGAACGCACCAGCCGCACCTTCAGCATGGATTCCTCGACGATGGTGCCGACATTGAGACGATAGCTTTGCCGCACCCTGGGGTTGGTCACGCGCCAGCGACCGGCCTTGTCCTGCTTGATGCGGGCGAAGCGCTCATAGGTTTTCAGCGCATAGCCGCCGGAGGCGGCGAAATCGACGACGTCGTCGAAATCGTTCCGCGCGAGATCGGAATAGGGTGCGGCGGTCAGCACCTCTTCGTAGAGTTCGTCGGACAGGAACGGTTCGCCGCAGGCGCGGCCGAGCACGTGCTGCGCCAGCACATCGAGCGCGCCGGTGCGCAGTGGCGGCGTGTCCTGCGCATTCTCCGCCACGGCATCGATCGCCACCCGGCACTCCAGCACCTCGAAGCGGTTGGCGGGAACAAGAACGGCGCGCGAAGCTTCGTCGATGCGGTGATTGGCGCGGCCGATGCGCTGCATCAGCCGCGAGGCGCCCTTCGGCGCGCCGATATTGATGACGAGATCGACGTCGCCCCAGTCGACGCCGAGGTCGAGCGAGGAGGTGCAGACCACGCCGCGCAGCCTGCCCGCCGCCATCGCGTCCTCAACCTTGCGGCGCTGCGCGACGTCGAGCGAGCCGTGATGCAGCGCGATCGCCAGGCCGTCGTCATTCGTCCGCCACAGGTCCTGAAACAGCATCTCGGCCTGGCTGCGGGTGTTGACGAACACCAGCGTGGTCTTATTGGCCTTGATCAGGTCGTAGACCTCATTGAGCGCGTGGCGCGCCGAATGGCCGGCCCACGGCAGGCGCTCTTTGGTGTCGAGCATCTCGACGACGGGTGCCGCGGCTCCGCCGGCGACGACGATGTCGGCGGCTTCGCTTTGGCGGTCGCGCTGCGGCACCAGAAACCGCGCCAGCGATTCCGGCTCGGCGACGGTGGCCGACAGTCCGATCGCGCGCATCTGCGGCGCCAGCCGCCATAGCCGCGCCAGGCCAAGCGACAAGAGATCACCGCGCTTGGAGGTCACCAGCGCATGCAACTCGTCGAGCACGATGCGCTTGAGCTGCGAAAACAGAAACGGCGCATCGTCGGACGACAGCAACAGGGCCAATTGCTCGGGCGTGGTGAGCAGAATGTCAGGCGGATAGCGCCGCTGCCGCTGCCGCCGCGACACCGGCGTGTCGCCGGTGCGGGTCTCGACCTTGATCGGCAGACCCATCTCGGCGATCGGCGTCTCCAGATTGCGCGCGATGTCGACCGCGAGTGCCTTCAGCGGCGAGATGTAAAGGGTGTGGAGGCCGCGGCTGCGCTCGACACCGCGTCCGGTGGAGATCACGCTGCGGGGCAGTGCTGGCGCGACGAGCACGCTGCTCTCCCCTCCCCCCGCGCGCGCCGCGCGGGGCGGGGTCCGAGGCGAGCGAAGCTCG
>JBAQER010000148.1:0-2964 GCA_049286845.1 Bradyrhizobium sp. | reverse complement strand
ATTCCGCGCTGCAGACCAAGATCGTCGAGGGCCAGGAAAATCCGCTGGCCATCATCTCGACCGCCAAGCTCTACGAGGTGCAGAAGTTCTGCTCGCTGACCAACCACATGTGGGATGGCTTCTGGTTCCTGGCCAACCGCCGCGCCTGGGAAAAGCTGCCGCAGGACGTCCGCGCCGTCGTCGCCAAGAATATCAATGCGGCCGGCGTCAAGGAGCGCGTCGACGTCGCCAAGCTGAATGCCGGATTGCAGCAGGAACTGGCCGGCAAGGGCCTGACCTTCAATCAGCCCAATGTGGCGCCGTTCCGCGAGAAACTGCGCGCAGCCGGCTTCTATGCCGAATGGAAGGGCAAGTACGGCGAGCAGGCGTGGGATCTCCTGGAGAAATCCGTCGGCAAGCTGTCCTAAAGACCGTCATGGTTCAGGCCGAAGGCTCAATCGCGGCGGCCGGCGAGGAGGGTGTCGAGCCCCCTCGCCGCCGTTCGCTTACGAGCTCGCTGGAAGCGTTCCTGGGAATGCTGGTGGAGATTCCGGCAGCGCTTCTGGTCGTCGCCGAAATTGTCATCCTGTTCACCGGGGTGGTGGCGCGTTACGGCCTGCACCGGCCCTTGATCTGGTCGGACGAACTGGCGTCGATCCTGTTCCTGTGGCTGGCGATGCTGGGCGCGGCGGTGGCGTTCCGCCGGGCCGAGCACATGCGGATGACGGCGGTGGTCGCCGGCGCGAGGCCCGCGGTACGTGCTTATCTCGATCTGGTCGCGACGGCGGCGGCGCTGGCGTTCCTGCTGCTGATCGCCTGGCCCGCTTACGAGTATGCTTACGAGGAAAGTTTCATCACCACGCCGGCGCTGCAAATTGCCAACATCTGGCGGGCGGCGGCGCTGCCGGTCGGCATCGGCCTGATGGCGCTGTTTGCGTTGCTGCGGCTGGCGCGGACCGGCGATATCCGGACCGTGCTGGGCGCGGTCCTGTCGGTCGGTTTGCTGATTGCGGTGTTCTGGCTGGCGCAGCCGTGGCTGCGGCCGCTCGGCAACGTCAACCTGATCATCTTCTTTGTCGGGGTGGCCGGGTTCTGCGTCTTTGCCGGGGTGCCGATCGCCTTCGGGTTTGGACTGGCGACCTATGGCTATCTGGCGCTGACCACGAATACGCCGCTGATGGTGTTGGTCGGCCGCATGGACGAGGGCATGAGCCACCTCATCCTGTTGTCGGTGCCGCTGTTCGTGTTCTTGGGGCTCCTGATCGAGATGACCGGCATGGCGCGCGCCATGGTGGCGTTCCTGGCCAGTCTATTGGGCCATGTCCGCGGTGGGCTGCATTATGTGCTGGTCGGCGCCATGTATCTGGTATCGGGCATCTCGGGATCGAAAGCCGCCGATATGGCCGCCGTGGCGCCGGTGCTGTTTCCCGAGATGAAAGCGCGCGGGGCCAAGCCGGGCGATCTCGTCGCCCTGCTCGCGGCCACCGGCGCGCAGACCGAAACCATTCCGCCAAGCCTCGTCCTGATCACCATCGGTTCAGTGACCGGCGTCTCGATTGCAGCCTTGTTCACCGGCGGATTGCTGCCGGGCGTGGTGCTGGCGATCACGCTGTCGGCGCTGGTGTGGTGGCGCTACCGCGACGAAGACCTCAGTCATGTCAGGAAGGCCGATGGCGGGCAGATAGCCACATCCTTCGCCGTTGCCCTGCCCGCGCTGGCGCTGCCGTTTGTGATCCGCTACGCCGTGGTCGAGGGCATTGCCACCGCCACCGAGGTCTCAACGATCGGCATCGTCTATGCCTTCCTCGTCGGCTTCCTGATCTATGGCCTCTTGATCTACCGCAGCTTCGATTGGCGGCGCATCCTGCCGATGCTGGTTGAGACGGCCTGCCTGTCGGGGGCGATCCTGCTGATCATCGGCACTGCGACCGGCATGGCCTGGGGCCTGACTCAGTCCGGCTTCTCGCGTTCGCTCGCCGCCGCCATGACCGGCCTGCCCGGCGGCTCCGCGAGCTTCATTGCGGTATCGATCGTGGCTTTCACTATTCTGGGCAGCGTGCTGGAAGGTATTCCGGCAATCGTGCTGTTCGGTCCCCTGCTGTTTCCGATCGCCCGGGCCGTTGGCGTTCACGAGGTCCATTATGCGATGATCGTCATCCTGGCGATGGGCATCGGACTGTTCGCGCCGCCGTTCGGAGTAGGCTATTATGCCGCCTGCGCCATCGGGCGCGTCGATCCTGCCGAGGGGATCAGGCCGATCTGGGGCTATCTGCTGGCCCTGATGGTGGGACTGATCGTCGTGGCGATATTTCCATGGATATCGATCGGGTTTTTGTAACGATAATCTCGCGAAGTGGATGAACGCCCATGAGCGCTGCGCAGAATCAATACAGCATCGGCCTGGACAAGACGCCCGCCAACTACGTGGCGCTGACGCCGTTGAGCTTCCTGGCGCGCACCGCTGCGGTCTATCCCGATCACCTCAGCACGGTCTACGAGGGCCGCAGCTTCACCTGGTCGCAGACCTATGCGCGCTGCCGCCGCTTCGCGTCCTACCTTGCCGGCCGGGGGATCGGCCGTGGCGATACGGTGGCGGCGATGCTGCCGAACATCCCCGCGATGAACGAGCTGCATTTTGCCGTGCCGATGGCGGGCGCGGTGCTCAACGCACTCAACATCCGGCTCGACGCGCCCTCGATCGCCTTCCAGCTCGATCACGGCGGCGCCAAGATCATCCTGGTCGATCCGGAATTTGCCGGCGTCATCAGCGAGGCGCTGACTCTGACGAAGGGCCCAAAACCCTTCGTCATCGACGTCGACGATGCAGCTTTTGCCGGCGGAAAACGGATCGGCGAACTCGAATACGAAGCCGCGGTGGCGCAAGGCGACGAAAACTTCGTCGCGCGGCTGCCGGCCGACGAATGGGACGCCATCGCGCTCAGCTATACCTCGGGCACGACAGGCAATCCCAAGGGCGTCGTGACC
>JBAQER010000147.1:0-16189 GCA_049286845.1 Bradyrhizobium sp. | reverse complement strand
CATCGAGCGTAATGACGTAGCGCACATTATTGGGCACACTAGGGGGCGCCACGAATGTGGTGTCCTTGGCGCCCCGCAGGAGCCGATTGAGCTCGCACAGCTTCCCGCGCTTTCGTTCCCACCCCATGCAACAGCCTTCGCATTCGCTCCACACGCGCCGCCGATGCAACAGCAGGAAACGGTCGCCGCCCGGTGCAGGCCCGTAGAGTTGGTTCAACCTGACGATGCCGTTTTTCGCAGCGGCCAGCAGCTCATCGTCGCCGTCCTCGTGCTCGCTTGGCGCATCTCGCCAATCGGACAGCAGCGCGAAATGAAGATCGCCCTGAGCGCTCGCCAGGTAGTGGATCTCGAGCCGGCCGATCTGCTCCTCGATTTCTCTTAGCGAGGTCAGCAGCGTCGGCACGGCGACAAGAGTGCGCAGGTCCGCGGGGATACCGCCACGCAGCTCGAGCGCCGGCAGCAAGGTGGCTCGGAAGCCTCGGGTGACGAGGTAGTTGACGACCGCAACGGCCAAGTCGATCGCTGGTACGAATCCGAGAATTCCTAACAGCAGCAGCCATCTCCACTCAAGGCCACCTAATACGGCGACAGAAAGCGGAACGGCCAGCAGGCCGGCTGCGACGATCGCGCCGGAGCCGACATAGCCGCCGATTCCCAGTGCGCGATAGGCCAGTCGCGGCCAGGCCATCGGAGACGACCTGAAACCGATCGCCGCTTCGAACCCGGCTCGCCCGCCCGCGATCAAATAGTAACCAGGATCTGTCAGGCGGACGTTGCCGTCATCGGCACTTTGGTCGAACGCGCGCCTCGCCGTCTCCACCGCCGCGTGGGCTACCTCCAGTTCGGTGAGTTCACAGCCGCGAGCGAGCTGTTCGACTGCGTTGCGATAGAGATTGCGCGACGGGAAATCCATGTGCTCGAAGGCGCTGCCGGCCTTGAAGACGTCATCGACCAGGCTGACGCGCTCGAACAGCTCCGTCCAATCGACGTCGGTGATGAGGCGCATGCTGGTGATGATGTTACGCACGGTGATGCTGCCGGCGACCTGCCTCTGGTGTTCGCCGCGGACGACGGCTTCGGCAGTCGTTCCCTGCCGGGCCAGTTGTTCGTCGAGCCACTCTAACGCCGGCGCAATGCTGGGATCCTGATCGCGCAACCGATGGACCAACTGCACGAGAAAACTGACTGGGAGCGTTGTCTGTGGATGCGGCGGAAGGACGGCCTCGGCTGGCTCGACGACGCGCCCGCCAATCCCCAGCAACCGATCCGCTACGACGTCCGCGGCGCCGCGCCCGGCTCGGCTGTCGACGACGCGCTCGGCGATCCGCCTGAGGTTCTCGACGAGCACGATGCGCAGGGTGGTCGCCACCGCCCACAGTTCGCCAATGCTCAGCGGCTGCAATTCCTGATAGGCGCGCAGGTAGCGGCGCAGCACCTCCGGGTCGAAGAGGCTGTCGGTGTGGGCCACATACGCCCAGGCCACGCCGAGCACGCGCGGATACCCCGCGAAGGGTCCGCTGGCGAGCTTGGGTAGCTGCCGATAGTAGCCGGGCGGTAGATCGACCCGGACCTCGCGGATCTGCTTCTCCACCACATGAAAATTGTCGATCAGCCACTCGGCCGTGGGGGTGATGGCCGCCCCCGCATCGACAGCCTTGGCGACGTCGCGGTAGGCGGCCAGGAGCATAGCCTCATTGTCGGCAAGCCTCATCGACAACGAGGCGCCCTTCACGCGGCCGGGCGTCACGGCTTGCGCGGTGGCAAGGCTGCGCGCGTGTTCTTCAAGCCGTTCGACACTAAACAGCTCGGCCCGGATAGGAGCTCCGTCGTCCCATGGCGGGGATGGTCCACGTGTCCCCAGCCATCGCTGAAACCGCAAGCTCAGCGCACGCTTGAGGCGCGGTCTGCGCTGGCCCGCGAAGTCATCGATCTCGACAAGCATGGTCGTGCGGCCCCCTCAACGTGGGCCTGGCCGCTGGCCACGCCAGCGTCTCACACTCCCACCATCCTTCGGGAGCGCCTCAAGCCGCGGCGGATCTTGTGCCCGCGGTCTTCGTAAGCGGCTCGCTCGGGACGGCACCCTCGACAACTACTTCCGCGCACTCGCCATGGCAGCGGATGGCGCAGGCCAAACGGTTCGCCTCGCGGATCGCCAAATCTTTCGACCAGAAGGGCGTCATCATGCGCTTATCCATCCGGATGGCCCAGCCGTGCTGCTCCTTGACAACGTTAAATGTGATCATCGCATGTCACCGCCAATGGGCTGCAAGGAATTCCGTACTTCCACTATGCGCCAAACAAACCATTCAACATCGCGGAGGATTGGCGGTGTTGATCTACGTCAATGTTCCGGTTTCATGTCATCGTCCGAGTCTAACTGATCGTGCGCTTCTTATTATTTGGTGTCCAGCGACATTAGGAATTGGAGCTGGATGCAATCTTGCGGTAGCCTCGATGTTGCGCCGCAACGCGTCATTTTCGGGTGCAATGCGCATTAGAAAGTTGCTGTAAGCACGAACCTCGCTCTGGTGTCTTAAAAATCAAACCGGAGAAGATCGCACAAGGTTGAGCTATCTCAATTCGAGCAGGGGAAAATGAAGTTTAATAATATGGTGCGTCATTGATGGCTTGATGGCAACATACAGGGGCCCCTTTTTAAAGGGGTCCTGTATGTTGTCATCGAAGCGCTGTAGTTTTTTTTGCGCTCCGGTCTCAGCCTTGACGTTTCGCCGTCTCTCATAGCTCTCACCGACTGTATGATCGAGTAGAGGAGGGCGCCATGATCAAAGACACCGCACCCCCCCATCTGGCTCGACGTGGCGCGCGTCGGCGGCAAGTATCCCTCGCTCGGCGAGGTAGTGTGTGTTTGGTTTTGGGGGCTGAGGCATGACGGCCGCTAAACATACGGAGGGAAAACAGCGGCGAGGCCGGCTGTTCCCCAAGGGGACCTCCGGCCGTCCGCCTCAGTGGCACAGCCGCCGAATAAATGAGCTGTTGCACGAGCTCGGGACCGAACCGGAGCGAGGGTTGTCGCCGGCGGAAGCCTCCGACCGGCTGAAGCGCTACGGCCCGAACGAGCTGCGCAAAGAAGCAGATGTCCGGCCTATCGCCGTTTTGGTCGCCCAGTTTCGTAGCTTGGTGATTTGGGTCTTGATCGGTGCGGCGGCCGTATCGATTGCCCTGGGCGAAACCGTGGACGGGCTGGCAATCGCCGTCATCGTTCTCTTGAATGCGCTGTTCGGATTTTATCAAGAGTTTCGGGCGGAACGCGCAGCGGCGGCATTGGCGCGTCTTGTAGCGCCGCGGGCGCGCGTGGTCCGTGATGGCCATTCCCTGATGGTTCCGGCGGCGGAAGTCGTCCGCGGCGACATACTCCTGCTGGAGCCCGGCGACATCATCGCTGCGGATGCGCGACTGATCGAAGCTGAGCGATTGCGTGCCGAGGAAGCGCCGTTGACCGGCGAGTCTCAACCGGTCTGGAAAACGGCCGACGTCCGCGCGGCCGAGACGCCACTCGCAGACCGCTCCAATATGGTTTTCCTTGCGACGACCGTGGCCGCAGGCACGGGCCGCGGCGTCGTAGTCGCGACCGGCATGGAGACCGAAGTCGGCCATATCGCGGGGCTTCTGGAAAGCGCCGTCGCCGGTGAGACGCCGCTGCGGAAACGGCTGGACTTGGTAGGCCGCCGGCTGCTGTGGGCCTGCTTCGCCATTGTCGTAGTCGTCTTCTTGCTTGGCCTGCTCCGGTCGATGCCCCTGTTCGAACTGTTCCTAACCTCCGTCAGCCTGGCCGTCGCCGCGATTCCCGAAGGCCTACCGGCGGTCGTGACGGTGGCGCTCGCCCTGGGCACCCAGCGCATGGCGCGTCGCAACGCGCTCGTCAAACACCTGCCGGCGGTGGAAACGCTGGGCTGCGCGCAGGTGATATGCACGGACAAGACGGGGACCCTAACCGTGGGTGAAATGACCGTACGCAAGGTGGTCACCGGCGCCGCCGCCTATGCAGTCACGGGCGAAGGCTATGCCGCGACGGGCGCATTCTTTGCCGACGGACGGGAAGTTCTAGCTGGCAGCGATCCGCTGCTTGGCAAGCTGCTGTGGGCGTCCGTCGCGTGCAACGACGCTGAACTGATTGGGCAAGCAGGTCGTGATGGCATTGTCGGCGATCCGACCGAGGGATCGCTCCTGGTTGCGGCGGCGAAGCATGGCATACGGCGCGAGGCGTTGGATGCCAAGATTCCGAGGATCGGCGGAGTGCCCTTCGACTCCGACCGAAAGCGGATGACGGTGGTTCGGGCACAGGCCGATCAGGCTCATGCCTTCGCGAAGGGTGCGCCAGAGACGATCCTCGACCGTTGCTCTCACATTCTGACCGAGCGAGGCGCGGAGCCACTTTCCGAAAGCGATCGGGCGCGTATGCTGCAAGCCAGCGCGGTCATGGCGACCGACGCGCTGCGCGTGCTGGCCTTCGCCGAGCGGACGCTCGGATCTCTGGCGGATTTCAACGCCAAGCCGATCGACGCTGACGAAACTGAAAGGGGAATGACCTTGCTCGGCCTGATCGGCCTGCAAGACCCGCCGCGGGCGGAAGCGCGCGACGCGGTCGCGAAGTGCCGACAAGCCGGAATCCGGGTTGTGATGATCACGGGTGACCACCCGGACACTGCGCGAGCGATCGCGCGTGAGCTCGGCATTCTGGACCAGGGCGACGAGGCTCTCACCGGCGCCGAACTGGCCCGTCTCGATGACCGCGATCTGACCGAGCGCATACCGCGGACTGCCGTATTTGCAAGAGTCACCGCCGCCGACAAGCTGCGGATCGTGCGTGCCTGGAAGCAGCGCAATGCCGTGGTTGCCATGACTGGCGACGGGGTGAACGATGCGCCCGCGCTGAAGGAAGCGTCGATCGGCATCGCCATGGGCATCACCGGCACGGAGGTCACCAAGCAATCCGCCGACATTATCATCACTGATGACAACTTCGCATCGATCGCCGCGGCGGTGGAGGAAGGGCGCGGCATATACGACAACATCGCCAAGACGCTGGGCTACCTGCTGGCCGGCAATGCTGCCGAACTCATGGTGATGCTGCTGGCCACCCTGGTCGGGTGGCCGTTGCCGCTGCTTCCGATCCATCTGCTGTGGATCAACGTGGTGACCGACGGTCTGCCGGCCCTCGCGCTCGCCACGGACCCCCCCGATCGCGACGTGCTGTCGCGCCCGCCGCGGAGCCCGCAAGCGCAGCTCATTGACGGTGGGTTCCTCAAGACAACCGCGATGATCGGTGGGCTCACCGCGCTCGTCACCTTGGGCGCGTTTGCCTTCGAGCGCTACAACAGTGGAAGCCTCGAAGAGGCGCGGAATGCCGCCTTCACGGTCCTCGTTTTCAGCGAGCTGTTTCGATCGTTTGGAGCGCGAAGCGCAATTAAGCCCATCTGGCAGCTCGGGCTATTCACAAATCTTCGGTTGCTTACCGTCGTGCTGGTCAGCTTCATCGTGCAGCTCGCAATCCATTACGTTCCGGCCTTGCAATCGATATTCAGTATCCCCCCGATCGGCATCGGCCAGTGTCTGGCGTGGATCGCGCTGGGCACGATCCCACTCATTGTATTGGAGACCAGGAAGCTGTTGAATGGTGCACGGGAAAAGGCCGTGACCCCGACGCCGCATTTGGAAGGTCGATCGTAATGCCGAATTTTATCGGTGGAATGCCATGAATCCGGGAATGCCGTCCTCACAAAGCGAATCTCCTCGTTCTGCGCCGCGCACCGTCGCGCGCGGGCATCTGAAGCGGGTGCGCCGCCTTAGTGTCGTCGCGACCGCGCTGGTCGGTGGCTGTGTACTCGCGCTGACCGGATGCGCAGGGGTTCCGATCGAGGGCGAACTCCGGGCGCGGCAGGAATTGCAAGCTGTCGGTGCCAGCTACCGGCCGGACGATCAGCGTCCCCCGTTGCCCCGGCTGCGAACCAGCGATCGTCTGGGCACATTCCTTCAGTTCGCCGTTCTCAATCAACCGCGGGTCGAAGCCGCGTATTACGACTGGGCGGCAGCAGTGCAGCGCATCACCGTCGAGCGCTCGTTGCCGGACCCCCGACTAACCTTCGAGAGCGATATCTCGAACGTGGTGCTCTCGTTGATGCCCGGGTTGATGATGGATTTTCCGGGCCCCGGCAAGCTGAAAGCCGCAGCGAATGTCGCAACGGCCGAAAGCGAGGTAAAATACTTCGTGTTTCAAACCAGCGTGCTGCAAACGGCCTTCGCGGTGAAGAAGGCATACTACCAATTCCATCTGGCGAACGAAAAAATCGCGATCAACCAGGAGACCCTCAAGCTACTTGCCGATTTGGAGACGATCGCGCGGGCGCAGAACGAGGCCGGTAAAGTCACGTTGCAGGATGTGCTGCGAGCGGAGATCGAACAAGAGCGGCTCGCCACGAGCATCAAGAACCTGAAGGATTCACGTAGTCAAATCCTGGCAGAATTCAAGGCGGCACTGGGCCTAAACGCGGCCGACGCCATGCCCCCCGTGCCGGCCAAGTTCGAGTCGACGCCTCGTGGCCTGAACTCGGATCGTTTACTTACATTTGCGCTGACGCACAATCCGCGGCTGCAGGCGATGGAAGCTGAGGTGCGTCGCGCCGACGCCGCGATCCGATTAGCACACACGGCGCAGGTGCCGGACGTCCTTGCAGGCATCAAGGCGGATGCAATGTCGTCGCCGACCATCGTGACGCCGGAGGTCAAGATTTCGCTGCCCATTTGGCGTGACAAGATCGCGGCGCTGATCGCGGGGGCGGAGGCTGCCGAGCGGGCCGCGGCGGCCCGGCTATCGGCCGAGCAGATCGCGTTGGCAGTCGAGCTCGTGGAAAAGTCGTTCATGTTCCGCTCGGCGAGCCGAAATCTTGAGCTGTTCACCGAGCGGCTTCTGCCAAAGGCACGCCAGTCGCTGGAGGTGGCGCAATCGGGCTACGCCGGCGGCCGGGTGGAATTTCTCAATGTGATCGATGCCGAGCGGACGCTGCGGGACTTCCGGCTGTCGGCGGTCGAGGCGCGCGTGCAGCGCGAGCTTGCACTGGCCGAATTGTCACTGATCATCCTCGGCAGGCCGCCGCAGAATGCATCGGTGGTGTTGTCCACCACAGCCAACCAAACGGCGGACATTCGATGAGTCCGAGCAGCACCAAGGGTCGCTTGATCAAATACGCTATTCGCATCGCGCTCGTCGTGCTGGTCGCGATCCTTGCCCTTTTCACTTGGCTTCTGTTCCCTTCGAGCGAGAGCCCGCGAGATCGTCCGGATCGTGGTCTTCAAACCGAGGAAACGCCCGGGGCAGGCACGCGAGCGGCAGCGCCGAACGGCGCGACGAGTGACAAGACCGCAGCGCCCAGGATTATTGGCTACCGGTCCACCATGTTGCCGGGCGAAGTTAGCTCGACGCCGCGCAAGGACAGCATGGGCATGGACATGATGCCAGTCTACGAGGCGGCAGGTTCGATGCTCGAATTGTCCGAGCATGCCCGTGCAATGGCGAGCGTGGAAACTGTACCGGTTCACCGGCGCAGACTGAGCCGCGAGATTCGGGTGGTTGGCAAAGTACAATATGACGAGACCGGCCTGGCCGAGATCACCACACGGGTCGAAGGTTACGTCGAGCGCCTGTTCGTGGACTTTACCGGGGTCGAGGTCAAGCAGGGCGACCGCCTAGTGGAAATATACAGTCCCGATCTGGTCGTGGCGCAGCAGGAGTTGCTGACCGCAGGGAATTCGTCCCGCGGTTCCAATCTTGCCACATCATCAACGCGAAAACTTCTGCGCTGGGGCCTGACCCAGAGCCAGATCGACGAGCTGGCGTTGAGCAGGAAGGTCCAGGAACGCTTGACGCTGTTCTCGCCCATTAACGGCACCGTCACCGAAAAAAAGGTTGTGGAGCAAAGCGCGGTCAAAGCAGGCGAAGTGCTCTACCGGCTCGCGAACCTCGATTCCGTCTGGGTTTATCTCGATATCTACGAATCGGAATTGCCATGGGTGCAATATGGTCAGACCGTCGACATCAAGTCGGAGGCGCTGCCCGGTCAGAGCTTCACGGGCCGCATCGGGTTCATCAACCCTGTGCTGAACGAGAACACGCGCACAGTCAAAGTACTGGTCAGCATCGCCAATACCCAGAAGAAGCTGAAGCCCGGGATGTTCGTCAGCGCGGTCATTAGTGCCGAGTTGCTGGCAAACGGCAAGCCGGCGCCCACCGGAGTGGAGGGTTTGTGGACCTGTCCGTCGCACCCGTTCGTGTTTCAGACGGAGGGAGGCCAATGCCCATCCGGCAAGATGGCACTCGTGCAGATTCCGGGTGCGCCCACGACCGACAAGGCGCAAGGCGACCAGCTTCCCCTCGCCGTACCCGTAACCGCCGTGCTCGACAGCGGCGTCCGCAAAATCGTGTATCTGGAAAAGAGCAAGGGCCAGTTTGCTCCAGTGGAGATCGTGGTCGGCCCTCGAACCGATGACGCCTATCTCGTGCTCAGTGGACTGAGCGAGGGGGATAATGTCGTCACCCGCGGAAATTTTCTGCTCGATAGTCAGTTCCAGATCCGTGGTTTGCCGAGCCTGTTCTACAAGGAGGGTCAAGGGACTATCGGCGGTCACGGACACGACGGGGCCTCAACACAAAGCGGTCAGCCGTCCGCACCGCCAAAACTGACGCCGCCGAGCCCGCCAGTGGGTGGGGCAGAAGCGCAAGAGCATCTGCCCCAGCTGCCCCCACCGGACCATCAAGGGCACCGTCCGTGATTGATGCTCTGATACATTGGTGCCTCAGACACACGTTCTTGGTCGTGCTCGCGATCGGGGCGATCTTGGGGGGCAGCTACTACGCGCTTGTAAATACGAAGGTCGATGCCATTCCCGACATCGGGGAGAAACAGGTCATAGTCTTCGCCGACTGGTCGGGGCGCTCGCCGGAGGATGTCGATAACCAGGTCACCTATCCGCTGACTACAAGCCTCACGGGTACGCCGGGCGTCAAATCCATCAGGTCAATGTCGGGCTTCGGCTTCGCGATGGTGTTCGTCGTCTTCAAGGACGATGTGGACTACTACTGGGCGAGGTCGCGCGTGCTAGAACGGATCAACGTCGCGCAGCAACGGCTGCCAAGCGGCGTGACCCCGGTGCTCGGTCCCGACGCCACGGCACTGGGCCAAGTCTATTGGTACACCGTCGAGGGGGAAGGCTTCGACCTTGCGGAACTGCGTTCCATTCAGGACTGGTATATCCGCTACCAGCTCAATTCCGTCGAAGGCGTGAGCGAGGTCGCCAGCATCGGCGGCTACGTGAAGCAGTACCAGATCGACGTCCACCCCGACAAGCTGCGTGCCCACCGGGTCACGCTTATGGACGTCTACGACGCCGTTCGAAAGTCGAACATCGACGTAGGCGCTAAAGTACTGGAGAAAAATGGCATCGAGTTTTTCATCCGCGGCCTCGGTTTCATCAGGACGGTCGAGGATTTGGAAAAGGTCGTCATCCGCCAGGAGCAGGGCGCGCCGATTCAAATCAGGCACGTCGCCAACGTCACCGTCGGACCAGAGTTCCGCCGCGGCGCGCTCGACAAGGGCGGCGTGGAAGCCGTTGGCGGCGTGGTCGTGATGCGTTACGGCGAAAACCCGCTGCACGTCGTCGAACGGGTAAAGGAGAAAACCAAGCGGCTGGAGCCCGGCCTGCCACAGAAGATACTCGCCGACGGCCGAGTGTCGAAAGTGAAGATCGTGTCCTTCTACGACCGCACGGAGATCGTCAAACAAACCATCGATACGCTGAAGGAGGCGTTGTTCGAGGAAACGCTGATGGCGAGTGCGGTCATTCTTATCTTCATGTTGCATCTGCGTAGCACAATTTCAGTCATCGTCACGCTGCCGCTTTCCGTCGGGCTTTGCTTCATCTTGATGTATGTCTTTGGCGTCGACGCGAACATCATGTCGCTCGCAGGCCTCGCCATCGCCATCGGCGATGTGGGCGACATGGGAATCATCATGACGGAAAGCATCTACCGTCATGTCGCAACTGGCGACGAATCCAAGAGCCACTTTCAAAAGGTCTACGATGGTGCCTCCGAAGTTGGCGGCGCCATCGTTACGGCCGTCTCGAACACTCTGGTTTCATTCATTCCGGTGTTTTTCCTCATCGGCCAGGAAGGGTTGCTTTTCCGCCCGTTGGCATTCACCAAGACCTTCGCCATCGGTGCTTCCGTCATACTCGCGCTCACGGTGGTCCCTCTGGTTTGTTATCTCCTGTTCCGCCCGGTGAACTGGTCGAGGCGAAAGGTGTGGACCATCGCCGCGGCGCTCGGCCTCGCTGCCGTTTTCGCCGCGCACGCAGTTCTCATGCCCGCAATTGCGGATGGCCATTACAGCGGCTGGCCAATGTCGACGGTTATTGGCGTGATCGTCACGCTGGGATTCGTGCGCATCACGCGCGAGCGGTTCTTGCCGCTCGAACAGAACCCCGTCGCGCACGGCATCGCCAGGGCCTATGTCCCGATCTTGAGTTGGGTGCTGGCGTACAAGACGACCTTTCTCATTCTGCCGGTGACTATACTCTTCACCGGCCTCACCATCTGGCTCGGCATCGGGAGAACGATGGCACCGTTCGGTTGGGCCATCAACCTGTTCGCGAGCGAGCAAGCCTCGCCCGAGTTGAAGCAGGCGATGTATCTGAAGACCACCGAGGCGGTGACCCGCCCCCTCGTCGAGTTCGATCAGCTCCGCTGGCAGAGGGTGAAGCACCCTGATGGCACTACCGCGCGGCGCGTCGAGTGGCGGCGGCCGGATCCTGGGGAGCGGGACAAGGAGACAACACGCGGTATCGAGATCCTGCAGGAGCGGCGAATACTGCCGGGCCTCGGCCGCGAGTTCATGCCGCCCCTCGATGAAGGCGCATTCCTCTACATGCCGACATTACTGCCGCAAGGTGGCCTCGGGCCCGCCTTGGAAATCAATGCACGGCAGGACTTGGCGATCGCCAGCGTGCCCGAAGTAGCGTCGGTTGTCGGGAAGCTGGGCCGCGCCGATTCGGCGCTCGACCCGGCGGCCATCGGCATGATCGAAAGCATGATCATCCTCAAGCCCGAATCCGACTGGCGGCAGATCCCCGTGAAGCGATGGTTCTCCGAATGGCCAGGCTGGCTGAGAACAGGTCTCGGCTTGTTGTGGCCGGAACACCGAGGCATCACCAAGAATGAAATCCTCGGCGAACTTCAGGCTAAGACCGCAATTCCTGGCGTCCTGCCGACGTTTTTGCAGCCGATCCAGACCCGTCTTGTCATGTTGCAAACGGGCTTCCGCGCCATGATGGGGGTAAAAATCTTCGGCAGCGACCTGAAGGAAATCGAGCGCATCGGCCTGCAGATCGAGCAGTTGCTCAAGCAGGTCCCGGGCGCGACCGACATCGTGGCCGACCGCCTCGTCGGCAAGCCGTACCTGGAGTTTCAGATCGACCGCGACAGGATTGCCCGCTATGGCGTGAGCGTCCGCGACGTGCAGGATGTCATCGAGATTGCCATCGGTGGTACCAATATCATGGAGTCCGTCGAGGGGCGGGAGCGTTATCCGATTCGCGTCCGCTACTTGAGGGAGTTCCACGAAGACCTTCCCGAGTTGGAGAAGATTCTAGTGCCCAGCTCAAGCGGCGCTCACATCCCACTCGTGCAAGTGCTTACGATCAAGAGCGTCCTTGGTCCGCAGGATATCAAGGGCGAGCGTGGCCTGCTCGTGGGCTACGTCACGATGAACACGCGCGACCGCGACGAGGTGAGCGTGGTCGAGGATGCCGAAGTCGCGCTGCAGGCCGCGGTACGGGACGGTCGGCTCAGGCTGCCGCCCGGTTACTACTGGGAATGGAGCGGTCAATTCGAAAATCAAGTCCGTGCGACGAAGCGAATGAGCATCCTCGTTCCGGTCTGCCTGTTCATCATATTCGTGATGCTTTACCTCGGTTTCAAGCGCTGGTGGATCGCGCCCATCATCGCCTTCAGCATCCTCGTCGCCGCCTCGGGGGGATTCATCATGCTCGCGCTGTGGAGCGTGAATCTTTCCATCGCTGTTTGGGTCGGTTTCCTAGTGTTGTTCGGCGTGGTGGGCGACGACGGAGTAATCCTCTCGACCTATCTCGAGAGCATTTTCGATAGGACGACATTTGGGTCCGTCGAGGAGCTGCGCAGAGCTGTCGTGCAAGCGGGCCTCAGACGCATCCGCGCCTCCTTGATGACAATCGCAACGACCGTCTTCGGTCTGCTGCCCATCTTCTGGGCGACCGGGCGCGGCTCCGACTTAATGCAGCCCATGGCTATTCCGTCGGTCGGCGGAATGGTCGTCGCTGCACTTGTGGGAACTTTCATCTCGCCATGCCTGTTCTGCGCAGTGGAGGAATGGAAATGGAAGCATACCCAACGGCTCGCGCAGAAAGTAGCAGCGGTATGACCATTGCGCCGCCCAGAGCACCAGCGGCTCTAGTTCACGGGCGGACCTCATAGGCCAGCGCCATCATGAGGCATGGTCCGCGCCATGGAGCCCAGACATCGACGAGAACCGGCATGGGGCAACGCGCGATCTGGCGGTCCAAGATCTCTCTGCAGCGACATCCTCCGGATGCCCGACGAACACCTTGGCCCCGCATTTTCCAAATTTGGCGCCGATGGTCGGACGCGAAGGTGGCAAGCGATTGATTGCGCCGATTCTGCTTCTGCCCTCGGCATGCACGCCGCTGCCTCTGGCGGCTGATTAAGCTCAATTCCGACTCTGAGCAGACGGTCGCCTCTCGGCTCGGCATTCAAGGAATTCCGACGATAATGCTTTTTCACGAGGGCCGAGAGCTGGCGCGCCCGTCCGCCCGCTGTCGCTTTCCGAGCTAGCTGAAGGATCCGCTGCAGGGACTGGCTTGCGCGTTTTGCCCCAAGCGACGATCCGCGGTTCGTTGTAGCGTGGCTTGAATGGGGTCAGGTCCATGCGATGATGCGGTTAGTACAATTCGATAAGCACTATTGACCCATTGATCTGCATCACAGTGCTTAGCGATTTCTGTGATCTCCTTCTTTCATAGCAGCAACCGAGGACGGTTGTCATGCTGTGTTCATTCAATATGGCGGCTCGGCTAGTGCTTTCGATCGCCTGAGAACTTCAAACGCGGGAGAAAAATGATGACTATGAAATACATCCTCGCAGTAGCACTCGTCGCGCCATTCATGACAGTGTCCAGCATGGCGCAGGATTCGATCCGCCTTGACCAGCATGTTTACCAGGGCGGACCGAAATCAAGTGTTCCCCACGCGACCAGACAAACGACAAGCGCGCGCGAGGCCTTCGCGATGGTACCGAAAGCCAGGAGGTCCCACGGTTATAGCGGGGGCCCGCAAACAGTCGTACCGCATTCCTATTGAGTCTCGTAGGACACACATTAGCGCGTCCGCAGCGTTGTCAGGGTGCAGTTCTCGCAGCACTCGGGGGCTATTGCTCTGGACGCACACTGGCCACATCCTAGCCGCGTTGCCACACAAGCGTTACGAAGCCGGTCAACGTAACTCCGGATCGTCTTGAGTGGCCTTTCGGCGATGCAACATATCTGGCGGCGTGTCCGCGAGCACTTCCGGTAATGGGAGATTGTGTTGCAAAAGTCGGTTGGAATGGATTGGTCGTTGAGCCCTCTTTAAGGGCCGGGGCTTTTAGAGCGTCCGCCGCTGACGCTCTTTATGCAACTCCGACGCTACGCGGCGCCGAGAATTTGGATGGGTGGCGGCCGCGCGACCACGGCTGCGAGCCGTCGCAGGTTCTGCGCTATGGCAGCCAGAACGCCAGAACAAACTCGTCGTGGGCACTTCGTGGGCCACGCAGTTGCAGTCGACCAAGCCGCAGGATGCGTTTCAAGTGCGCGAACCGCATCTTGCGCTCACGTCGCGACTGCTCGAAGCCCTCAGTGCCAGCGAGCGAATGGGCAACTCCCTCTTGAGGAGAATCAATGCCGACACGATCAGTCACAATAATATGAATGATCATTGGTATGTTAGCGCGTAAAAGGCCTCTGACTAGAGGGAGGCCCCGGCATGGTGCCGGCGGCGAGAGCAGTCGAAAGCCAGGAGAGCAGCGATGCGCAGAGGAGCATTGATCGGAGGAATGTCGGCAATGGCCGTCGCCTTGGCGATGATCATGACGAGTCCAGCGCGGGCCCAATACCCTTACGGCGGGTACGGTCCAGGCATGATGGGCTCGGGGGAGATGGGTCAGGGAAAGATGGAGCCAGGCATGACGGGACCCGGAATGACGGGACGCGGCATGATGGGGCCGGGAATGGGGATGCACGGGTCTGTGCAACCAGCCCTCAACCTCGCGGCTAACGATGTAAAGGTCTTCTTCGAGCGCTGGGTCGCCGGTAGCGGGAATCCCAACATCAAAGTTGGGAACGTCGTCGAGAAGGACGTGAGTACGATCACGGCCGACATCGTCACCAAAGATAATTCTCTGGTGCAGCAGTTCACCGTCGACCGCCGCACCGGCTTCTATCGCCCGGCGCAGTGATCGTCATGTGGTGGGGCGGGCCTTATCAGGACACGAGCCACTGGATGGGATGCCTCGCCCTGGGCAGCGGTTGTTTCGATCTCAACCAAGATCGGCTGTACGCCGCAGACATTGCATGAGTGGGTGAAGAAGGCCGAGATCGACAGCGGTCGGCGATCCGGCGTGCCATCGGACGTCTCGGATCGGCTTAAGGCGCTGGAGCGCGAGAACCGCGAGCTTCGCCAGGCCAATGAGATCCTGCGCAAGGCGTCGGCTTATTTTGCCCAGGCGGAGCTCGACCGCCGGTACAAGCCATGATCGCGTTCATCGACGATCACCGAGAGGTCCATGGGGTCGAGCCGATCTGCAAAGTCCTGCCGATCGCCCCCTCGACCTACCATGCCCATGTCGCCAAGCGTGCCGATCCGGAGAAGCTCTCCACACGAGCGAAACGGGATATGACGCTGAAGCCGGAGATCGCCCGCGTCTTTGCGGAGAACTTCGAGGTTTATGGCGTGCGGAAGGTCTGGCGGCAATTGCAGCGCGAGAGATTTGCCGTTGCTCGCTGCACCGTGGAGCGGCTGATGAGAAGCATGGATTTGCAGGGCGTGATCCGCGGTAAGCCTGTCCGGACAACGATTAGTGACAAGGCGGCGCCGTGCCCGCTGGACCATGTCAATCGCCAGTTCCACGCGCCGCGCCCGAATGCGTTGTGGGTCTCGGATTTTACCTATGTCTCGACCTGGGCCGGTTTTGTCTATGTCGCCTTCGTCATCGATGTCTATGCGCGGTGCATCGTCGGCTGGCGGACCTCACGGACCGCGCACGCGAGCTTTGTTCTCGACGCGCTCGAACAGGCTCTCCATGACCGGCGACCGGCGCATCGTGGCGGGCCGCCGCATTGCGCCGCAGCTCACGAGAGATCGTGCATGGAGGCCGATTGAGCTGACGAGCGATGGCCCGTACACCGCGACCCTGCGCGCGCAAGATGGCGATCTCCTCACGTTCGGCGAACGAAAGGTAGCGTCCTGATAGAGGTTTTGACGACTGCGAGAAATGCGTTGGGGGCATGCCGCCCGCCCTCCGGAACCAGCGTACTCCGACCGCCGGCGATACCCCGGCCTCTACCGCAGCATCCCCGCTCGAGCGTCCCGAGGCAATCGCCCTCCAGAACGGTCTACAACTCTCTCGCTGGGCCTCGCGAAGTCGGCCTGGCGATCTCAAAGCTGCTCGCACACACCGATCCGAATGCCGCCTGTATCTCTTCATCGCAACCTCTTTTGCTAGAGTGTTGCGAGGACCGATTGAATCCGCCCAATACCTCTCGATCAAGTATACCGAGCGCTTGTCCGAAGCAGGTATTGAGCCCTCGGTTGGCAGTGTTGGCGATAGTTACGACAATGCCCTCGCGGAAACCATCAATGGCCTCTACAAGGCCGAGGTCATCCATCGGCGGGGACCGTGGCGGACCATGGAAGCCGTCGAGTTCGCAACGCTCGAATGGGTGGACTGGTTCAACAATCGCCGGCTGCTGGAGCCTATCGGCAACATCCCGCCGGCCGAAGCCGAGGAGCGCTACTACGCCATGATGGCTGAAACCGCCGTGGCGGCGTGACTCAAACCAAACAGCCTCCGGCAAACCCGGCGCGGTTCAA
>JBAQER010000146.1:0-4325 GCA_049286845.1 Bradyrhizobium sp. | reverse complement strand
GATCTTCAGGAGCACGGCATCCTGGCGGATCGGCGAATAGAGCTTCTGCGGAACCATCCAGCGCGAACCGGTCTCGGGTCCCGTGAGTTGCGACAGCGCCACGAAGCCGAGTTCGGCGTTGCCGGTTTCGACGAACTGGTAGGCTTGAATGACCGTGGCACCCTCGACCAGCTTTGGCTTCAGCGCGTCGTAAACCTTTAGGGATTTCATTGTCTCCACGGCTGCCGCACCATAGGGCGCCGCGACCGGATTGATGATCGAAAGTTTTGCGAAGGAAGCGGTCTTGAGGGTCGCTTCGCCCTTCACGAGGTCGGGTGTCTTGCTCCACAGCACGAGTTTGCCGATCGCAAAGGTAAAGCGGCTGTCGGCAACCGCGAGCCCGTCATCGATCAGCTTCTTCGGACGGGCGTCGTCGGCCGAGAGAAGAACCTGAAACGGCGCGCCCTGCGTGATCTGGCTGTAGAATTGACCGCTGGAGCCAAAGCTCAGCACGGCCTCGTGGCCGGTCTTCGCCTTGAACGCAGCGGCGATCTCCCTGGCAGCTTCCGCGAAGTTGGCGGCGACGGCGACGTTGGTCTGCGCCGCGGGCACGCTGGTGGATGTGAGGACCCAGGCCGCGATCGCTGCGGCGAATTGAATCGTTCTGGCAAGTCCCATCGTCAGCTCCTGATCTCGCTCTGGACCCGCGGGCCCGCCCCGATGCCGTCATCTCAGCAAGCCGCGTGCCGCAACCGTGTTGGTCCGGCGATTGCTTATCCGAGAAGACAACGGGGTGTTTTCGGTGACGGGCCGGTCAAACCCCGCCGTCATTGTCGCAGTTCCGACAATGATGTCCTTGACCGGACATGACGCAGGACCTTTGAAATGTCTCGCCAAGCTCTGTTGTCGCCGGCACGGCTGCATCCTATCAAGTCGCTGAGGCAGGCCGACCGCGCGCCGACGGTCGTATCCCGCGCCGAACTCGAGCAACTGCTCGCCGACGATGTTCCCTATGGCGACCTCACCACGGACGCGCTCGGTATCGGCGCCGCGGCCGGGACGATGGCGTTCACGGCGCGCGACGCGATGGTGCTTGCGCTGGCCGAGGATGCGGCCGCCATCATCGAACTCACTGGCTGCCGGGTCGAGCTGCATGCCGCCTCCGGCGCCGCGCTGGAGCAGGGAACGCCGATCCTGACCGCGCGGGGCCCGGCTTCGGCGTTGCTGCGCAGCTGGAAGGTGGCGCAGACGCTGATCGAAATCTGGTCCGGTGTTGCGACCGGCGCCCGCGCGATCGTCGATGCCGCGACCGCCGTCGCGCCTCATATCGCGGTGGCCTGCACGCGCAAGAACGTTCCCGGCACCAAGCGCTTTGCGGTCGCGGCGGTGAAGGCGGGCGGCGCGGTGATGCATCGCCTCGGCCTGTCGGAGACGGTGCTGGTTTTTCCGGAGCACCGCGCCTTTCTCGGCGAGGATCTGCTCCCCGACATGATCGAGCGATTGCGGCGAGCCGCGCCGGAAAAGCGCCTGGTGATCGAAGTGACCACGATCGAGGCGGCAATCGTCGCGGTGGCGGCGGGTTTCGACGTGATCCAGGCGGAGAAATTTGCACCGGCCGAAATCGCCGGGCTCGTTGCCCGGATGGCCCGCATGGGGTCGGTGCAATCGCGGCCCGTCGTTGCCGCCGCCGGCGGTATTCACGCGGGAAACGTCGCTGCCTATGCGCTGGCCGGGGCCGACGTCGTGGTCACGTCGTCGCCATATCTGGCGCGGCCCCGCGATGTGCAGGTGCGGATGGCCCCGCTATAGCCTCCGGGACCGGCCCGGGTTAGACGTGGACCGCGGTGCGAACGCGGCCGGCATTGCCGAACACGCGCAAATAGCGCTCGATCTCGGACTCGGTGCCGGTCGACTTTTCCGGATTGTCCGAAAGTTTCACCGCCGGCCGGCCGTCGACCGAAGTCACCTTGCAGACGATCGAGATCGGATCGAGGTTGGCCGAACCGTCGGGCGCGCATCCGACGAAATCATTGGTCAGGTTGGTGCCCCAGCCGAAGCTGATCCGGACCCGGCCGGCGAAATGACGGTGGGTCTCCTCGATCGATCCGACATCCATGGCGTCGGAGAACACCAGGAGCTTCTCCCGGGGATCGCGGCCCTTCTGTTTCCACCATTTGATGATTTCCTCGCCGGCCGCGATCGGCGGCGCGCTGTCCGGGCGAAAACCGGTCCAGTCCGCCACCCATTCCGGCGCGTCACGCAGGAACGATTTGGTGCCGAAGGCGTCGGGCAGAGCGATCAGGAGATTGCCGCCATAGGTATGACGCCACTGGTCGAGAATACGATACGGTGCCCAGCGCAACTCATCGTCGTCATCGGCCAGCGCAGCTGCGACCATCGGCAATTCATGGGCGTTGGTGCCGATCGCCTCGAGGTCATTGTCCATCGCCAGCAGCACGTTCGAGGTGCCGGTGAAGGACGATCCGAGGCCTTCCTTCACCGCCTCGACGCACCATCGCTGCCACAAAAAGCCGTGCCGCCGCCGTGTCCCGAAATCGGACAGCCGCAGGCCGTCCAGCTTCCGCAGCCGTTCGACCTTGGTCCACAGCTTGGCCTTGGCGCGGGCATAGAGCACGTCGAGCACGAACCGGCCCTGGCCCTTCACGACCTGGCGCGAGCGCAACTCGTTGAGAATGGCGAGCGCCGGAATCTCCCACATCGTGGTGTGGGTCCAGTTGCCGTGGAAATGCAGCTCGTACTGGCCGTCGACCTTGCGCAGCTCGTATTCGGGAAGCCGGAACGCCGCGAGCCAGTTGATGAAGTCGGGCGAGAACATCTGGGTCTTGCCGTAGAAGGTATTACCGGCGAGCCAGATCAGCTCTTTCTTGGTGAAGCGGATGGTGCGGGCATGATCGAGCTGGGCGCGCAGTTCGCCCTCGTCGATCACCTCGGCAAGGCGCACATGCCGGCTGCGATTGATCACCGAGAAGGTGACCTGCTGCTCCGGATAGAATTCCCGGATCATCTGCAGCATCAAGAGCTTGTAGAAATCGGTATCGAGCAGGCTGCGCACGATCGGGTCGAGCCGCCAGCCGTGATTATAGGTCCGGGATGCGATGTCTGTGACTGCCATGGGGGAACCCTAGCCCGCCGGAAGCCCTGCAACCAGTACCCTTTGAGCCGGGCATGGCAGCTCAGCGCGAAAGCCGCTGCCGGGCCTGGCTGACGGCCGCCTGAACGCCGGTCCAAGCAGGCTTTTCGGGGGCGAATTGCCGCCGCAGATAGGTCACGAGCTCGGTCAACTGGTCGTCGCTCATGCTGTCCTTGAAGCCGGGCATATAGCCGAGGTCGCTCGAGGCAGGCGAGGCGATGCCGTGCAGGATGACCTGGATCAGATTGTCGGGGACGGCGCTGTGCAGGTTGCTGTTCAGCGCCAGCGACGGCCGGCTGCCGAACAGGACCGGCCCGCCGACCGCGTGGCAGACCGCGCAGGCGCCTTCGTAAAGCCGCGCGCCGGCGGGCGAAGCCGAGACCATCCGGGTGCCGGTCGATTTTTCCAGCCCGGCGGCCAGCACGTCCTGCGCCGCTCTGTCGGGCGCATTCGCGTTGAACGAAGCGAGATAGGTCGCCATGGCGCGAATGTCCTGGTCGGGCAGGCCTGCGAGTTCCTTCACGACAGGCGCCATTGGTCCCGCGGCCACGCCGTGGAGACGGGATTCGCCCGTTCGCAAATAGGCGTAAAGCTCGTCTTCGCTCCAGGGGATCGGCGCATGCGACAACGAGGTCAGCGGCGGCGCCTCCCAGCCTTCGGCGAAGCCTCCGGCGAGATAGGCGCCGGCCTTCTCCGCGCCGAGCGCGTTGCGCGGCGAATGGCAGGCGCCGCAATGGCCGAGACCCTCGACCAGATAGGCGCCGCGATTCCATATCGTCGATTTCGTCGCATCGGCTTCGAACGTTGTGGGCTGATGGAACAGCGCATTCCATCCCGCCATCAGCGGACGCAAGTTGAACGGAAACGCCAGCGTGTTGCCAGGCGTCTCGGCGCGCACGGCCGGTTGCGCCATCAGGTGAGCATAGAGCGCCTGCAGGTCGGCATCGCTGGTCCTCGCGAAATGGGTATAGGGAAATGCCGGATAGAGATGCTTGCCGTCGCGATGAATGCCCTCGCGCATGGCGCGCTCGAAGGCGGGATAGGACCAGGCGCCGATGCCGGTCTCGACATCGGGCGTGATGTTGGTTGCGTAGATGGTGCCGAACGGGGTTTCGATCGGCCGGCCGCCGGCATTGACGGCGCCGTTCACGCTCGTGTGGCAGACCGCGCAGTCGCCGAGCGCGGCCAGTTGCGC
>JBAQER010000145.1:0-1823 GCA_049286845.1 Bradyrhizobium sp. | reverse complement strand
GCCTTGGGTGCCGCGGCCGGCGCGGATTCAGCCTTGGGCGCTGCGGCAGGTCCCACCGCGCGCACCGCGCCCGCGCAGCCCGACGAAAGGCTCGACATGTTCTTCTGCAGGCATTGCAGCGACGCTTCGCCGCCCGGCGGCACGCTGGCGCAATGCGCCTGATAGTCGGCGCGGCATTCGGACCGGATGGCGCTGCGTTGTGCATCGGTCGGCGCTTGCGAAAACGCCGGCGTCACCACCATGAACATGGCGGTTGCCATCGCTGCCCAATGTTTTAACGTGTTGATCATTTGAAGAAATCCTTATCGTGTCGCTTGAGCCGCCGCTGCAATCGAAGCGAAATCCAGTAGAGGGGTGTCAAAAGGGTGGCCGAGAAAATTTCGAACGCAGCATCATCATTTTCGGTTTCAGGTTCCACCGCAAGAGGATTGTTGCTATTCATGGATGGCCTGCTTCCGAACCAAAACCTTTTCGGAATAAAGACAAATTGGGGTCCGCGAACGATGACTGCGCGTTCGCCAACATGCACCAATCCGAACGGCGGTGTGCGGCAAGGGTTCACCGGGGCCTGCCGTGCTGCGTTCGCGCTGTTCGCGCTCGTTACATTAAGCGCCTGCGAACAAAATAGTTTCGTGCCGCCGCCGCCGCCGAAGGTAGATGTCGGCGTGCCGGCGCAGCGAAGCATCACGCGCTTTCTCGAAGCCACCGGCAACACTGCACCGATCAAGAGCGTCGATCTGGTCGCGCGGGTGCAGGGCTTTCTGCAATCGATCGATTACCAGGACGGCAATTTCGTCAAGCAGGGCACCACGCTGTTCACGATCGAGCCCGAGACCTACAAGCTCAAGCTCGAACAGGCGCAGGCGGCCGAGGCCGGCGCGCAGGCGTCGCTGAAGCAGGCGGAATCCGATTTCAAGCGCCAGTCCGAACTGGTCTCGCGGCAAGTCGTCTCGCAGGCCACGCTCGACACCTCGACGTCCTCCCGCGACAACGCGCAGGCCAACCTCGCGCAGGCCCAGGTCAATACCAGGATCGCGCAGGTCAATTACGGCTACACCACCGTTACGGCGCCGTTCGACGGCGTCGTCAGCGCGCATCTCATCTCGGTCGGCGAACTCGTCGGCGTGTCGTCGCCGACGCAATTGGCGACCATCGTCGCGCTCGATCCGATCTACGTGAATTTCAGCGTCAATGAACAGGACGTGCTGCGGATTCGCGAGGAAGCGCGCCGGCGGGGCATGACGGTGAACGATCTCCGGCAGTTGCCGATCGAGGTCGGGCTACAGACGGAAGACGGCTATCCGCACAAGGGCAAGCTCGATTACGCCTCGCCGGCCATCAACCAGTCGACCGGTACGCTGGCGGTGCGCGGGGTGCTGCCGAATTCCGACCGGGCATTGTTGCCCGGCTCTTTCGTCCGGATCCGCGTGCCCCTCGATCAGCAGCAGAACGCATTGCTGGTGCCCGACGCGGCGCTCGGCAGCGACCAGGCTGGACGCTACGTGCTGGTGGTGAACAAGGACAATGTCGTCGAGCAGCGCAAGGTGCAGACCGGGCCGCTGGAAGGCGGTCTGCGCGTGATCGAAGGCGGCCTGAAGCCGGATGATCGCGTCGTCATCGCCGGGCTGTTGCGCGCGATCCCCGGCCAGAAGGTCGATCCGCAGCTGCAGAAGATCGAATCGTCGCCGGCGTCGGCGCGCGCATGCACGCCGAAGGCCTGCCGCACGACGGTATCGAAATCCTGATCGGCGGCGTGCGCCACCGCATCGACTTTCCCGGTCTCACCGGCGGCAAGCAGGTGATGGTCTACGGCCAGACCGAAC
>JBAQER010000144.1:0-3271 GCA_049286845.1 Bradyrhizobium sp. | reverse complement strand
CCGGAGCGTCGCATGGAGCGGCTTGAGGAATTCTGGCGCATGGTGCGCAGCGACGAAAGCGCGAAGCTGTGGGGCATGTGGCCCGCGGTCGCCAATGCCGTCGTGCACGCCAGCATCGTCACCAAGGGCATCGACGGATTCTTCGTGCCGAATGCCGATGCGGCCTGGGGCGTGCACGTGCCGCTGGGCGTCGAGAAGGCGGCGTTCTACAAGACCACGCCGCTGCAGGAAACGCTGGCGGGGCTGGTCGACTTCGGCTGCGTCAACTCGCACAGGACACGTCTCACGCTGGGTGCGGTCAACGTGCGCACCAGCGAGATGCGCTACTTCGACAGCCGCGACATGGCGATCGACGAAAGGCACGTGATGGCCTCGGGGGCGCTGCCGCCCGCGTTTCCGGCGGTCCGCATCGACGGCGATCCGTACTGGGACGGCGGCATCTATTCCAACACGCCCGTCGAAGTCGTGCTCGACGACAAGCCGCGCCGGGATACGCTCATCTTCGCCGCCAACGTCTGGCATGCGACGGGTCCGGAGCCCGAGACCCTCTGGCAGGTGATGGGCCGGCAGAAGGACATCCAGTATGCGAGCCGTGCCACCAGCCACGTGATGCGCCAGCAGCAGATCCACCGCATGCGGCACATCATCCGTGAGCTGAAGGCGCACATTCCGGACGAGCGCTGCGAGGATCCCGAGGTGAAGCGCATGCTCGACTATGGTTGCGCGACCGTGATGCACCTCGTGCCGCTGCACGCGCCGCGGCTGGAGGGCGAGGACCAGACCAAGGACATCGATTTCACCTCGGCGGGCATCGACTCCCGGCGCAAGGCCGGCTATGCGGACACGCTGCGTGCGCTGGAGCAAAGGCCCTGGGCCGATCACACGGATACCATGGACGGGATCGTCATCCACGGAGGGACGTCATGACTGAAAGTACGACGCTCGCGTCGTCGCGCTACGACGCCATCGTCGTGGGCGCGGGACAGGCCGGGCCCGCGCTTGCCGCGCGCCTGGGCGCCGAAGGCCTGAAGACCGCGATCATCGAACGGAAACTTCTCGGCGGCACCTGCGTCAACGTCGGCTGCATTCCCACCAAGACGCTGGTCGGCAGCGCGCGCGCGATCCACATGGCGCGCCGGGGCGGCGAGTACGGATTCAGTTCGGGCGACATCAAGGTCGACATGCAGGCCGTCAAGGCGCGCAAGGACGGCGTCGTCAGGCAGTCGAGCGACGGCCTTGCGGCCTGGATCGCCGGCATGAAGAACGTGACGCTGCTGCGGGGCCAGGCGCGCTTCACGGGTCCACGCACCATCGACATCGATGGAAAGCGGACTCTGCAGGCCGACAAGATCTTCATCAATGTCGGCGGCCGGGCAGTCGTGCCCGACATTCCCGGCGTGAAGGACATTCCTTACCTTACCAACACCACCATGATGGATGTCGACCGGGTGCCCGAGCACCTGGTGATCGTCGGCGGCAGCTACATCGGCCTGGAATTCGCGCAGATGTACCGGCGCTTCGGTGCGAAGGTGACGGTGGTCGAGAAATTCGACAAGCTGCTGCCGCGCGAGGACGACGACGTCGCCGCCGAGATCCGCGCCATCCTCGAGCGTGAGGGAGTCGTCATCCGCACCGGCGCCGAGTGCATGGAGTTCTCGAAAAAGGGCGACCGCATCATCGTCGGGCTGGAATGCAAGGCGGGCGAACCCATCGCCGAGGGCAGCCACCTGCTGCTCGCCGTTGGGCGCGTTCCGAACACGCACGACCTCGGTCTGAAAGAGGCGGGCATCGAGACCGACCCGCGCGGCTATATCAAGGTGGATGACGCCTGCCGCACCAGCGCCGAGGGCGTGTGGTGCATGGGCGACGCCAACGGCAAGGGCGCGTTCACCCACACCTCCTGGAACGACTACGAAATCGTCGCCGCCAACCTGTTCGACAAGGACCCGCGCAAGATCTCCGACCGAATCCCGTGCTATGCGCTGTTCATCGACCCGCCGCTCGGCCGCGTCGGCATGAACCTGGACGAGGCGAAAAAGAGCGGCCGCAAGCTGCTCGCCGGCAAGATGCTCATGACCCGCGTCGGCCGCGCCCGCGAGATGGGCGAGACGCAGGGCTTCATGAAGGTGCTGGTGGACGCCGACACGAAGGAACTGCTCGGCGCCGCGATCCTCGGCCTGAACGGCGACGAGATCGTGCACTCGCTGCTGGACGTGATGTACGCGAAGAAACCCTACACCACCGTCCAGCGCGCGGTGCACATCCATCCGACCGTTACCGAGCTGGTGCCGACGCTGCTGGGAAACCTCAAGCCCTTCGCTTGAGGCTTGGGGATTTAAAGTTAGACGCTATCTGCGATCCGGGTGATCGACCCGAGCGTCGCCATCGCAAACACGAGCACCGTCGCCCCATCGGCGATGACTTCACAAACATCCATGATCTGGGTGGCCGAAGCCTCATCGGCAACGTAGCGCTTGGTGAGCGCGCGCGCCAACATAAGGATCAGCTGAAGCCCAATCCCCAGGAGTACGAATCCACGCGCCGACCCCCAGGTGCCCGCTGCCTGGGACGCCAGGCCAGGCGAGGAACCGAACTGGAAATAGGCAAAGGCAGCCACCCCGTACCCGATGAGCGCTGTACGCATCGCTCCATAAACACGGTTCTTCTGCATGGTTCGGAGTTGTCCAGGTGTTTGGAGGGCACCGTTACTTGATGTCCTCGAGTTTGACACCGCGGCCCACCTGGAAACTCGCGCGAGCCTGCTCGATGCGTTGCACGAACCGTGGATCGTGTTCAAGCCGGTAGTCGAACCAATCTTCCTTGAACTCGGACAGCGGCACTTCCTTCACTTTGATCATCCGAGCTGTTGGCCCAGGGTGTCAACGCATTGGGGGAGCTTTGGCGTCAGGGTGGATCGCGCTGTTAAACGGCGGCAAGTACCGCCCGTCGCACGGCCTGGGGAAGTTCGATGGGCGCGAAGAATCTTTGGGGATAGAGATAGTCTTCGCCCGATTCGTCGATGACCCGAATCAGCCGGTGTTTCGCAGCATCCGCGTCCGGGAGAACGCGATAAATCTTTCGGCGCTCCAAGGACACCTCGCAACCTTCATTCTCGAGGCAGACGACGAACTGTTTCGCTGTCGATCGCATGGGTATCAGTCAATGAAGTGTTTGATCTTGAAATCTCGGCGCCCAATTCCGTGCGCTTCATACCAGTGTACCTTGGCTCGCCGAATTGCGCCGTCTTCCAGGCGGACGCGAGCAATACCTT
>JBAQER010000143.1:0-2027 GCA_049286845.1 Bradyrhizobium sp. | reverse complement strand
CAGTTGAAGCTGGCAGACATCGAAATTCCCGCCAATAGCCGGTTTTTCGGCAAACCGCTCGAGGCCAACATCATGATTGCCCAAATGCAGAGTATGATCGGTCACGTCTGACGTCTGCATTACAGGGCGGAAACGGCGATAATCACCCTATTGTGCAGCAATTGCGACACAATTGATCTGACCGAGACACGACATATGATGATACATTGAATGATGTTCGAGATCGATGATCACCTTGATAAGCGCCATTCGGACGGGGCAATACCCCCACCGGAGTTTCTGGCAGCGGAGAACGTCAGCCTTCGGCTGCTGCTGGCGCAAGCCGAAATCGATGCTCAGGAATTGCTCGCTCAGGCCGGTATTGACGCCAAGGAGCGCGAGGCAGCTGACAAGCTTCAGAAGCTGATCCTGGAAGAGCTTCACCACCGCATCAAGAATACCTTGGCGACGGTCAGCGCCATTGCCTCGCAGAGCCTGCGCAACGTGCCGGGCGCCGAACACGCGCAGCACGCTATCGAAGGCCGGCTGGTGGCTCTGGGGCGGGCTCACGACCTTCTCTTGCAGGCAAGATGGACCAGTGCGGATCTCGGGAAGATCGTTCGCGGCGCCACCGAGGCTTTCGACAACCCCGACATGCCGAAATTCACGATTGCGGGACCTGATGTCCGGATGACGTCGGGAGCCGTGATCGCGATTGCGATGACCCTCAACGAACTCTGTACCAACACCACGAAGTTCGGCGCATTGTCGGTGCCTGCCGGCCGCGTCGACATCACCTGGACGCTTGATCCCAAGACGCAGCGTCTGCATCTGATATGGACTGAGAAGAACGGCCCCGCGGTGCGGGCTCCGGATAGGCGCAGTTTCGGCACACGATTGGTCGAGACGCTCGGCAAGCAACTCAAGGGCGATGTGCATTTGACGTATGAGCCCAGCGGCTTCGTGTACGCCTTCGACGTGCCCCTGGCATCTCTAACGGCGATATCACCTGGAGCGTAGCGTGCTGCCATCGCGACCGCCGAAGCCGATCTGATGAAATCGGACGTGGTTCGCTGACTCGCTCGCTACGACCTGAAGTCACCAACCTGAACGGGCGACCCCTTCAGAGGAGGACGTTATGGAAGAATTCATACACCGCGAAAACCCGATCATCTTCAAACGGCAGCTTGCCGGAGCCAAGAACGATGCCCGCCGCCAGGTGCTCTTGAAACTACTGGCCGAGGAAGAAGCAAGGGATATGCCGGCGAAAGCGGCGAAGTAGGGCCGCTTCAGTTGGCGCCTCTGTTTCATCGTGCGGAAGGAAATGTGAGGGGCAGAACGACAAGCCACACCGAAAGCACCAGCGCAGCCACATACTCACGCGTGTGTTGAGCCAGGGCTAATCTCGCTTCTCGTCCAGGGTGGCGAGTGTCGTCACCGCACCAGCACAGGGGATTGCCATGCTTTCAGTCTTGATCAGTGTCTTGATTATTTGCATCGTCGGGGCAATTTGTTTTTGGGCCATTGACAAGTTTGTTAATGAAGCTCGCCTCGCAAACCTTCTCAAATTGCTTGTGGTTCTGATCTGCCTGGCGGCGATCCTTCAACGGGTACTGCCGCTGGCGGGGATCAATTGGCTGTAAGCGAAAATCGGGGATACTGGAGTCTCCACGGTCATTGGCCGGCCGTTACCGGGCGACTCAGCCGGTGACGAATGCGACGGCGATGTTGTCGGTCGCGAAACTCGCCGTATAGGCCAGCGCGTAGGCGAAGGTGATAGCACCCATTTCCAACTTCCGGTCGGGCCGATCTGATCGGCCGCTCCAATCGCGCCCTCATTTTCCGGAAATACGTGAAATTCGACGATCGCAGCGGTCTCCGAAAGCCCAAAGCCAGCCTTTCGCGCAGAAGGCGACCGGATTCATCGGCATTTTAGCGAATTTTTAGAGATAATACTTATTCGCCGACTTTACGGAAAAAGTACGCATACGACGAAGACCGCCTGATTGACGCATGCGCGCGGGACGGCGAGCGCTATGATAGCGTTG